>JAYVMH010000312.1:0-5506 GCA_043759015.1 Actinomycetota bacterium | reverse complement strand
CCAACTCGTCGAACACCCGGGCGTTGGAGAAGCTGGCCATCGAAGCCGGGTGTAGCGACGTCTTCCGCGTCAACAGCGTGGACGAGCTCCCCGCAGGTCTCACCGGAACGGTCGGCGTGACGGCGGGCGCGTCCGCTCCCGAGGAGCTCGTCGAGGCGATCATCGAGTTCCTCGCCCCCGCGTCCGGAGTCGAGGTGGTGCGGGTCACAGAGGAGGACGAATACTTCCCGCCGCCGCGCAACATCCGCGAGCTGCAGACCGCCATCGGCGTTGCCGCGGCGGCCCTGTGCGGTGGGCCGAAGGAAGCATCCGCGTCGTTCGACGACCGCGGGCTCGCCGCGAGCGATGTGCTGGCGACCCTGCGCGCTTCGTAACCTCGCGGTCATGCTCTCCCCCACCGGCGCCTCCATCCGCATCTTCTTGCACCTGATCGCCGCATCGGTGTGGGTCGGCGGTCAGATCACCGTCGCCGGCATCGTTCCTGCCGTGCGCCGGTCGCAACCGCAGGCCACCAAGGTGATCGCCCAAGCATTCGCCCGCGTCGCGTGGCCCGCATTCGTGGTCGCGGTGGTCACCGGCATCTGGAGCATGATGGCCGAGGACATCACCGCCAAGAGCACCGCCTACCAGGCCACGGTGCTGCTCAAGGTCGGCATCGCGATCCTCTCCGGTGTGTTCGCGGCGGTGCACACCGTCGGCAAGACCAAGGTCGCGCTCGCCGTCGGCGGTGCGTTGGGTGCGCTGACCGCAATCGCGGCCATGTTCCTCGGTGTCGTGCTCGCGACCGCCAAGTGACCGATCAGTTGCGAGGAACCTTGCTCCACGGCACGTCGCGGTCGACACGAACGTCGCCCGGAAGACCGAGCACTCGCTCGCCGAGGATGTTCAACATGACTTCGGTCGTGCCACCCTCGATCGAGTTGGCTCGGCTGCGCAGGAACGCCTTCTGCGGCGTGTCGTACTCCATGGCGTGATCCGGCCGGACCATCTCGTAGCTGCCGTACAGCAACGCATCCGCACCCATCAGGTTCATCATGAATGCGTAGATGTCCTTGTTCAGGTTGGCCGAGGCCATCTTGCCGATCGAGCCCTCGGGGCCGGGATCGCCCATCTTGCGGTTCTGGTTGGCGCGGATGTTGGTGAGCCGCAGCGTCTCGGCACGGATCCACAGCTGCATCAACTCGTCGCGTGTGGCGTCGTCCTTGCGCCACTCGGGCGCCTTCGCCCACTGCTTCACCAGCGGCGCGATGACACCCGAGCCCTTGGCGGGAATCGTGCCGCCGATCGACACCCGCTCGTTCATCAGCGTTGTGAGCGACACGCGCCAGCCGTCTCCGGGTGAGCCCAACATCTCCTTCGCTGCAATGCGCGTGTCGGTGAAGTAGACCTCGTTGAATTCGGCCTCACCGGTCATCTGCCGCAGCGGACGCACCTCCACCGTCGGTGCTTTCATGTCCACCACGAACGCGGTGAGGCCGGCGTGCTTGACAGCCTCGGGGTCGGTGCGCACCACCAGCAGTCCCCAGCGCGACAGGTGAGCGAGCGTGGTCCAGACCTTCTGCCCGTTCACGATCCACTCGTCACCGTCCTTCACGCCTTTCGACGAAAGCCCCGCGAAGTCGGACCCCGAGCCAGGCTCGCTGAACAACTGGCACCACACCTCCTCACCGGTGAACAGCGGGCGCAGGTAACGCTGCTTCTGCTCCTCACTGCCCCACATCGCCACCGTCGGGCCACACATGCCATGCCCGATCGGGTTGTAGTACACGGGGTTCGGAGCGCCCTCGGCGAACACCCGCTCGTTGATCAGCCTCTGCACCTTCGGGTTCAACCCGAGGCCGCCGTTGCCCTTCGGGAAGTGCACCCACGCGAGACCCTTGTCGAACTGGGCACCGAGGAACGTCACATGATCGACCTGCTTCGGCGGGAACTCGCGCAGCAGTTCATCGACCAGGTTGCTGACCATCTGCTCGTCGCTGTCGACGGTGATGTCGGTGGCGGTCATGTGCTCTCCTCGTGGACGCGCGCCGACGACGGCGCGCGATGCATGGTCGGCATCGAATGTAATGGGACGCCGCGGCGCAGGCGCAACCGGGGGTCAAACGACGCCACCCTCGTTCATGTCATGGCCCGACCGAGCCTTCGTCGGTTGCGCGATGACGCGAGCGGGGGTTTTGACCGAGGTTTGACGGACGGGGATCAACGACGGTGCAGGGTCAGGCCGGGTCGGGTTGCGAGCTCGTCGGCCGCGGCCAGGCCGGCAGCGGCGGCGAAGCCCAGGGCGACCTGCAGGAACGCCCACGTGGCGACCACTTCGGTCGCCATCACAACGCGCCACGGGCGCATGCCCGGGCCTGTGGAATCCGCGGCGGTCGACACGAGGTAGTCGCGCACGATCGGCGGCAGGTCGGCGACCCGCGTGGCGAGCTCGGCGTACAACGCGATGTCGCTCACCGCCTGATGCCCCGCGCCGACGAGGTCGAGCTTCCACGAGGGGCGCCCGGCCAGCAACGCCCACGCCCGATCGGAATCCACATGCGCGGGCGTCACGGTGTCGAGCTCGCCGACGACGAGCATGTGCGGCACCGAAACCCGTTGGAGCAATCGATCGCTCATCGACCGCATGTACGGCTGGTAACCGATGACAGCCCGCACGGCCTCGTGCGGTGGCACGCCTCGAGCACCGGCGGCCGTCGCGAATGCGGTGTACGCACCGTACGAATGACCCACCAACGCCACTCGCGCGGGGTCGACCATCGCCGTGATCGCCGAAGGTACCTCCGGGTCGCCATCGAGCAACGCGCGAAGCACGAGATGAGCATCGCCCACCCGATCCACCTCGTTGGTGCGATCGTCTGCGAAGGTTCCGGTCAGCCAGTCCATCAGGGAGTCGCCGGGATGGTCCGATGACGCGACGACGGCACCCCTCGCCGCCAACGCCTCACACACCAACGAGTACGAGATCCGCATGCCCGTGCGCCCGTGAGAGAAGAGCAAGAGTGGAACGCGACCCGGTCGAGGCGCAGGCTCGTGCTGCGCTGCCGCGGCAGCGAAGGCGACACCGGGGAACACCTCGTACATCGAACGCGATGCGTCGCTGTGCAGTGCGGGATACCAGAGATCGACGGCGAGACGTCTGCCGTTGCGGGCGGCGTCGACGAGCGTGATCGTGCGCCGTCCCACCGGGAAGATCGGTCGCTCCAGGGGGTCGCCGGCGGTCAGCACTGCTACGCCTCGTCTTCGGGGTCGTCGGTGGCGTCGAATCCGGCCTCCGCCAACCGTTGCAGCAGCGCGTCGCGAACGGACGAGCCGGGCTCGCGTGCCTTGTCGCCCGCGATCCGCCAGCCGAGCCGGCTCGAGTACAGCAGCGGTGGCTCCTTCAACCGGCCTGGATGCACTGCGGTCACCCTGGCGAAGAACAGACGGTGGTCGACCAGATCCTTGCTGTCGAACACCTCGCAGTGAAGCCATGCGATCGCATTGGTCACCACGGGCAGGTCGGTACCGGGAAACGAATCGAGGAGCTCCTTCGCCAGATGGTGGAACCTCCGACCGGGATAGGAGAAGTACTGGCCCGCCGCCACCTGATCCCCCGCCAGCACGCTGACAGCGAATCGCCCGGACCCCTCGATGAGGGGGTACGTGTCGTGCTTGGGCGACACGCTCGCCATCACGATGGGCTCCTGGAAGCTCACCTGCGAGACCCAATGGCTGCAGTAGGCCCGCGAGAGACCGTCGTGATGCGCGCCCACGACCTGCACGCCGTGCATCATCTGGCCGAGCGAGCGTTTGAGGCTTGGGTCGATCATCAGTTCCAGTGTCGCAGCCAGCGGGCGTACTCGCCCCGCTCGTGCGCCAGCTCGGGGAACGCGCCGCGGAGCTTCGCCAGCGTGCGCAGCGGGCCTGGCTCGTCCATCTCGACGAACGTGCTCTTCAGGTTGTTCAAGATCCTCAGGAGGATCGATCGTTCGTGGACCGGCTGCACCTGACGCCGATCCAACGGGTCGCGGGTGCCGGTGATCAGCTGCCACATCGGTTCCAACTCGTCGGCCGCGTAACGGCGACCGCCGTGGAACGGATCGGCGTACACGCCCCCGGATTCGATCATGAAGTGGCCCGGCAGACCGATGCCGTTCACCTTCACACCGACGCGTCGGCCCACCTCCATCGCACACACGCTCAACGTGATCGGGATGCCCAGCCCTCGGTGGATCACCTGATGAAGGAACGAGTTCCGCGGGTCGCCGTAGTCCGAGGTGTTGCCGTACAGCGGACCGTGTTCGAAGAGGGCGAGGACCGCCTCGAACGTCGGCGCACAACCCGCCGCAAGGCGATCCAGCCCGACGACCACCTGACCGACGTCGGCGCCGGGCTCGAACGCCACGCCGATCAACCCGGCCATCATGTCCAGGTGCGCCGCGGCTGCGGGCCGGTTGACGAGCGCCACGAAGCGATCCGCCGGATCCATGCCGTGAACGTACCGCCCTCGACGCCGGATCAGCCCGATGGCAGGGCCCTCGACTACGTTCCGCTGCCATGTATCCCGGTGCCTTTCTCGACCGCCATCCCGACAAGCTCGCCCTCGTGATGGGTGGCAGTGGCTTCACCCAGACGTTCGCCGAGCTGGATGCGGCCGCCAATCGCGTCAGTCACCTGCTGCGTGCCGCAGGCGTTCGGCCCGGCGACCACGTGGCGCTGTGCATGGAGAACCACGACCGTTACATGGAAGTCGTGTGGGGCTGTCACTACGCGGGTGCCATCTACACCGCGTGCTCGAGCCGTCTCACGAGTGGCGAGCTCACCTACATCCTCAACGACTGCCAGGCGAAGGTGTTCATCACCTCCAAGTACAAGGCGGACCAGGCCGGCGAGATCGTTGCCGGCACCCCCGACGTCGGCCTACGGCTGATGCTCGACGGCGTGATCCCGGGCTACGAGTCGTACGAAGCGGCCGTCGCGTCGCAGCCCACCACTCCCCTGGCCGAAGTCCGCATCGCCGGCATCGACATGCTGTACTCATCCGGCACCACCGGCCTTCCCAAGGGTGTCGCCAAACCGTTCGAGCCGTTGCCGCTGGAGACCACGGCGAACGGTGTTTCCGGGCTGTTCACGTTGCTCTTCGACGGCACCAACGACAGCGTCTACCTCTCCCCGGCGCCGTTGTACCATGCGGCTCCCCTGCGCTTCTGCATGGCTGCCCATCAGCTCGGCTGCACCGTGATCGCGATGGAACACTTCGATCCGGAGCAGTACCTTGCGCTGGTCGGGCGCCATCACGCGACCGTCAGCCAGGTGGTGCCGACCATGTTCGTGCGCATGTTGAAGCTTCCCGCCGAGACCAGGGCCAGGTACGACGTGTCGAGCCTGTCGTGCGTCATCCACGCCGCGGCACCGTGTCCGAAGCTCGTGAAGAAGGAAATGATCGAATGGTTCGGGCCGATCATCCACGAGTACTACGCGGGTACCGAGGGCAACGGTTTCGTCTACTGCAACAGCGAGATGTGGT
>JAYVMH010000311.1:0-12255 GCA_043759015.1 Actinomycetota bacterium | reverse complement strand
CCGGCCGTGGTTTGCGGATTCGTTACCGCGTCCCGGCGTGCCTCCTGACAGGGACTTCCTTCCCCGTCGGCGGCGTCGGCCCGGTTGCCGACCTGTGCCACGACGCGGCCGTGCTCACGGAGGCCAGATCGTCGAAGCCGCCATCAACGACGGAAGGATTGGTGCCATCGCCCTCCCGGCAGAGCCGCGCCACCAACGGGTCGTGAGCAAGGCGCAGCCAACGCTCGAGCGCGCCGGCGTCATCGTCCTCTGGGTCCTACCCGACGGCATCACTGTGCGCGGGCCGAGGGGCTCTGAACAGACGCTTCATCGACGTCGCCTTTACGACGGCGCGGCACACGGGTGGCGGAGCCGCACGGGACCGTCGAGCGGCAAGCTCTCCAATAGAAGCGCTTGCCCAGCTGCTGGGGCGTGCCGTCTCATCGCCGACACGGAGCCAGCCCAGCGTCAAGCCATCGTCACCGACGAGGACGAGCACGCCAACGACCTCGCCGGCATGCTTCGCCGCTGCACCGACATCGTGGCCGCCCGCGCTCGGGAGCTGACGCCGCTCGTTCATCACATTCAGACAGACCCAGGCCGCACGCCACCCTCACCCATCGTCTTTACACACGTGCACCAAGGTGCCTGAACGGGGGACGCCGGGGCGGGCTGGCGGTCTGTCTCGGGCGTGCTGTCGTTGTGGAAGCTGCGCGTCGGGGTGGAGGCCTACTACCTGTCCCAAGTCGCGTCGGGCCTGGACGACTACTACACGGGTGGCGGCGAGGCGACCGGCGCGTGGGTCGGCTCCGCCGCGGAGGGGCTCGGCCTGTCGGGCGAAGTGACGGGTGAGGATCTGCGGGCAGTACTGGCCGGTCTCGTGCCGGGCACGGGGTTGACGCCGAACGGGACGGTGCTGCGCCCGCATCCTCGGCGGGTACCGGGGTTCGATCTGACGTTCTCGGTCCCCAAGAGCGTGTCCGTCGTCTACGCGCTGGGGGACGTGCGCCTGCAGGGCGCCGTGGTGGAGGCGGCCGGGGTGGCGGTGCGGGACACGTTGGGCTGGTTGGAGCGCGAGGCGTGTTGGGTGCGGCGGGGCTCGAACAACCGTTCGGCCCGGCCGGGCGACGGGGAGGTGTGGGGGACGCGGCCGATGGCGGCTCGGGGGTTCGTGGCGGCGATGTTCCGGCATCGCACGAGCCGGGCCGGTGACCCGCAACTGCACTGGCATGTCCTGGTGGCCAACCTGTCCCAGGGTGTCGATGGCCGTTGGAGCGCGCTGGACGGGACCGCCCTGTACCGCACGAAGCGCGCAGCGGGGGCGGTGTTCCAGGCCCGGTTGCGGGACGAGTTGACCGCCCGCCTGGGGGTGGAGTGGGGTCCCGTCCGTCGGGATGTGGCGGAGATCGCGGGTGTCCCGCGTCGGGTGGTGCGGTTGTTCTCGAAGCGGCGCGAGCAGATCGAGGAGTGGCTCGACGCCCACGGCCGTCAAGGACCGGTCGCCGCACAGGAAGCGACGCTGGCCACCCGCACCGCCAAGACCGCCGCGGATCTCGTCGCGCTCGACGCGGCGTGGAAGTTGGAAGCCACCGTGGCCGGTTGGGGGCCCGAGGATCTGGAGGCCCTCGCCGCGACATGGGTTCCGGCCGGGCGCGCCGCCGCCGGCGACGGTGAGCGCTGGCTCGTCCGGACTCACGGTCATGACGATGACGGAGGCGACGTCGAGCGGGTGGTGAGCTTCGACGAGTGGGTCCGGGTCATGCTGAAGTCCCGGCTCACTGCCCATGACGCCACGTTCACCCGCACCGAGGTGACGGCGGCGGTGGCGGGGGCGCTCGGGTCGGGATCGTCGGTCCCGGTGATCGAGCGGCTCACCGCTCGTGTCCTGGCCCATCCCGAGGTGGTCCCGGTCGCGTCCGGGACCGGGACCACGGGCATCGAGACGATCGGCGGGCCGGTCCCGGACCCGGGCGCGGCGCGGTTCACGGCGCGGGACTTGCTGGAGGCCGAGTCCCGGTTCCTGGCGCTCGTCACCGCGGGCCTCCATCCCACCGTCGCGCCAGTGGACGTCGCTGTGGTCGAAGCGGTGCTCAACACCCGGCCGACGTTGGGTGCCGATCAGTCCGTCGCGCTGCGGGTGATGGTCTCGAGCGGGCGTGGGGTCGAGGTGGTGGTGGGGCGGGCTGGGACGGGCAAGACGTTCCTGTTGGGCGCGGTACGGGACTGCTTTGAGCGCTCCGGGCATCGAGTGCTCGGGCTGGCGCCGTCGGCGCGGGCGGCGCGGGAGTTGGAGGACGGGGCCGGGATCGTGTCGGTCACGATCGCCCGTCACCTCCACACCCACGACCCGGAAGGCGCCTGGCGGGCCGGGGACGTGGTGGTCGTAGATGAAGCCGCGATGACCGCCACCCGGGACCTCGTCCGGGTCCTCGACCGGGCGGCGGTGGTGGGGGCGAAGGTGGTCCTGGTCGGGGATCACTGCCAGCTCCCGGAGGTTGGCGCCGGGGGCGGGTTCCGCGTCGCGCTCGACACGCTCGGTGATGGGGTGTGTGAGTTGACGGTGAACCGCCGCCAGATCGAACCGTGGGAACACGACGCGCTCGACGAGCTCCGCCACGGCCACGTCCCCACCGCCTGGGCCGCGTACCAAGCCCATCACCGGGTCGTGCTCGCCGACACGAGCGAGGCGTTGGAGGAACGGGTGATCGCCGACTGGTGGGACCACGACACGGGCGGTGCGGATGTGCTGTTGCTGGCCGGAACCCGGGCGCAGGCGGAACGGTTGAACCGGCTGGCTCGACGCCGCCTCCTCGACACCGGACGGCTCGACGACAGTGACGGCTTGGTGGTTGGTGAGCGGCGGTTCTCGGTCGGGGATCGGGTGGTGCTGTTGCGCAACACCGACCGGCTCCGCACCGCGAACGGAACGCCGACGAGGGTGGACAACGGCACGATTGCCGCCGTGACGGCGACCGACGCCACGGCCGGCATCTTGACCGTGGCCGTGAAGGGCTCGGGTCGGCGGGTGGTCGTGGATCGCGAGTATCTCGCCGGTGGGTGGGTGGATCACGGGTACGCGCTGACCGTGCACAAGGCCCAGGGCGTCACCTGTGACGTGGTGTTGGCCGTCGGCCCGGCCGGCCTGTTCCGGGAGGCCGGGTACACCGCCCTGTCGCGGGCCCGGCAGCGGGCGGTGCTGTACGCGACGGTCGAGCACGCCGACCGGCTGGCCGAACCCGGCCACAGCACCGGCATCCCGCTCCCCGAAGAACGATCCGGCGACCCCGAACACGTGATGCTCGATCGGCTCGCCCGGAGCCGGGCCAAGACGTTCATCTCCACCGACGACCCCGACGCACTCGCGGTGGCCGATCTGGGCCGCCGGCCGCTCGACGAGCTCGACCAGTTGGTCGCCCGAGCACGCCAGGTCGAGCAGGACGCCCCGCTGCCCGACCCGATCAGGCAGGAACAAGCGCTGTCCCGAGCGATCCACACTCGTGAGCGGCTGCGCGTCGGGGGGCGGGCGCGGGCGTTGGACCGGGACAACCTGGGCACCGTCCTGGCGATCGACGACACGTCCGGGACCGCCCGCGTGGAGTTCGTCAGCGAACACGGCCGCCTGGCGATCCGCCAGCTCGACTGGGCACAACTGATCCCGGTCGACCGGCCCGAACGCACGGTCATCCCACCAGAGGCGGTGGCAACGCTGGCGGCACGCCACGCCGCGCTCGCCCAGGTCCGGGAACGGTGGGCGGGCTATCTCGGTGCGCACGGCGTCGAACTGGGTGACCGGGACCGGCTGGTGCGGGCGATCAGCCAACGCGAGCAACACCTCGCCCGGTCGCTGCACGCGACGAACCCGCCGTGGCTCGCCGTCTGGCTCTCCCCGCGGCCGGCCGATCAGACCGGCGCCACCATGTGGGACGACACCGTCGCCGTCATCGCGGCGTGGCGGGACCGCCACCACGTCCCCCACGACACGGCGGGACTCGGTCCCCGACCCGCCGACAACCCGGGTGGGTGGGAACACACGATGCTCGCCGTCGTCGACACCGTGGCATGGCTCCAGAGTCGCAACATGACATGGGTGGATGCCCCGCGAGTGTCGCGGTCGCTCGCCGCGCTGCTCGCCCGCCAGGTCGAGCTACACGCCATTGTGGCGGCCGCACCCGACAGCGACCACCAGCTCGTCCGCTCCCTTGTCGATGGCACAGCCTCGTCGGGTGAGCTCCACGGACACCTCGCCGCCGCGGCAAGCAGCGCGCGTCGCGCGTGGATCTTGGAGCATTGGCCCGAGGTGGTCGAACTGGAACAGGTCAACCGTCTCCTCGACCACGATCCACTCGCCGCCTGGCCGCCCGCCACCTCCCCGCAGGTCACCGCAGCGCTCGCCCAGCTCGCCGGCACGACCGCGACCGGGTCGGTACGGGAGGAACGAACCCTTGCGCACCTGACCGCACTGATCGACCGGGCCGATCCCGAAAACCAGATGCGCGCCCACCTCGCCGAGCTGGACCGCGAACTCGTGAACCTCGACCCGGCCAGCGAACAAGCGGCCATCGTGCAGCGCGCTATCGGGCAGTACAGCGAAACGCTGCGCCAGGCCCGCCACGACCGCGCCATCAGTAACGTGTTTGCCCGCTACATCGCGCCGGCCCCGGAAAGCGACGACCTGCCCACCGCATGGGTGAACCGGATCGCGACCATCGTCGCCGACACCGTGACAGTCCCGCCGCAGTGGCTCTACCGGCTGCTCGACGAATGGGACCAGGACGGCACGCTCGCCCACCTCGACGTGTCTGCGCTCACCGACCGCATCGTGAGCGTCGTGTGCTACCGGGATCGTTGGGCGATCGGCGGCGACGACCCCCTCGGCGGGACGCCGACCGATCTGGCCCAGCGGCTCGAATGGGAAACCGCCACGAACCTCACCGACGCGAGCCTGACACCGGCCGTCGAGCTGATCGAGTGAGCTACGCCGCCGACGAGCGGGCCGGCGCCTTCGAGCGGCGGCGCGGGGGGCGTGCGGCGGTCTGAATCGTCCACATGACCGATACATCCAACGCGGCGGCGTAGCGGGCCACCGTCGATAGGCGGGTGTCGGCACCGGACTCGAAGCGGGCGATCTGGCCCTGGCTGGTCCCCATCCGCATCGCGATCCCGGCTTGGGTGAGCCCGGCCCGACGCCGGCGCTCGGCCAGCTCCCGCGCCAACATCCGCCGCTCCAACCCCGCCGCGACCCGGCTCCGAACACCGGGATCGGTCTCGGCGATCTCGTCGATCAGCGTGTCCAGGTCGTCACGACCAGCCATCCCAGCACCTCCCTCGTCACGTCTATCGTATCTCATATGTGAGTTGACCGGGTGTGGTCATCGGCGGCGGGCGCGCGACCGCCAGTCGGCCAGCCGATCTTCCGCCACCGTGATCTCGGTAGCGGGTGTCTTGCGGCTGGTCTTCGCAAACGCGGACACGGCGAGGAGCACCTGGCCACGGGCGGCTTCGGTCGCGAACAGCACCCGGTAGGTGGCGTGGCGGCCGTCGGCGCGGACCTCGTAGATGTCGCCGCGCAGGTGTCGGGCCGCCTCGAGCCCGTTGACCTGGACATCTTTCATGGCGGCGAGGATGTCATCGCAGTCGGCGACGGGAAGCCGGTGATCGGTGAGGAACTCCCGGACGGGGCTGCGCCCGGTACCGGTCAGGTAGAAGCGCCATCGGCGACGCACCGTCATGAGCGTTCCCTACCACCGTTCGCTCAGGTGGGTGGGAATGGTGCGTCTTGGTGGTAGAGCGCGGCCTGCTCGGCGAGCCATCCACCGAGTGCTTCGTGCATCGCCTCCTGCAAGGTGAGGTCGCGACGGTGACGGTGGCGGAGGTAGCGGACGGCGGCGACGAGTTGGTCGTGGAGTTCGAGGTCCTCGTCGATGTCGACGGCGTCGTCAGTGGGAATGGGCATGGGCGACTCCTCGTGTCAGGCCACGGGTGGATGGGGTGACACTGGCTCGACGAGGAACGGGCCTTGCTCGACGCGTGCCCACTCGGCGATGAGGCCCGCGCCGGTGGCCGGATGCCGCGTCGCCTGCTCCGTGCGGGTGAACGCGATCAGGACGTCGGCCGGCCGGTAGAGCGGGGCGGGTGGATCGCCGATTCCCTCGAACGGGGCCGTGGCGGTGAGTACGTCGCGGGTGACGCGGTCGGCGAGGCCGAGATCTCGGAACGTTGCGACGGCGGTGTCGGTGTCGAAGCCGGCGGCGGCGAGGAGCACGGCGAGGCGTCGTGGCGCGGGCTGGCTGGCGAGCTCGGCGCGGTCCTCATCGGTGAGCGTCGTGCGCACCGTGTCCAGGAGTCGCTGCCACGGCGACAACCCGCCCCTGTCGGCGACACCGGGGTCGGGGACGAGGCGTAGGTGGCGGGCCGGCTGGTCCTCCACGGCGGTCGCCTGGTGGAGCGGGTCGGGGGTCAAGGTGAGATCGAGACGGGCTTCGAGCCGGTCCACCATCTTCGCGGTCGCGGCCAGAACCCGGTCGGCCGTCGCGTGCACCAGCTCCGCTCCCCCGCGGCCGGCCCACCCAGTCACATAGGGGATCGTGTACCCGGCCGCATCGATCCCGACCGTGCCCATCACCAGAAAGGCGACCGATTCGGCTTCGACCTCGGCCACGTGCCGGCGGGCGCCGGCGCCGACGTCGGCGTGACCGAGCTGCACGTGAGCCCACTCGTGCGCCAGCGTCTTCAACCGCTGCGGCGGGTCCAAATCGTCCTGGACCCGGACCTCGAAGTTGGTGAAGTCGGTACGCCCGTTCCACGACTCGCCCCGCTCACGCGGCACGAGCGCAACAGTGAACCCGGCGGCCGAGAGTTCGTCGCTGATCGCCGTCCACACGTGCCCCGGCGCATCGTGGCCGCGCAACCGTTCCGGTAGCGGCGGGGTGGCGAGGGCGGGGGCGACGGCGAGCTGGCTGGAATGGAACACCGGGACCGGCTTGAAACCGCGGACCCCAGCAGCGACGGTGTGCTCGTCGCCGCTGGTCTCGTCGAGCACCCGCCGGGTGACGGTGATCGGCGCATACACCCACAGGGCCCTCTCCCCTTTGCGGATGCGACAGGCCTCCCCGGCGACGTCGCGGAGCCGTCCCCACGTCGTGAACGAAGCGACCGCGCCCTCGCTGGCGTCGAGGCCACGGGCGACGAGTTGGGCCGCGAGCAGTTCCTGATTGTTCGGGGAGTAGTTGTGGAACCGGCGCGACTGGGTCAGAAACGACGTCCAGTCGTCGGACGTGACGAGCTGCTCCACCCGAGCCACGAGCACCGCGTGGAGTTCGGCGAGGCGTTCCTTCGGATCGACGCGTTCACCGTTCGCAACCATGCAGCCACCTCCCGGCCGGTCAACGGGCTGATGGTGCGCTGGTCCGGTCCCGTGCGACGTCCCGCACCCTGTCCCGGACGCGCGCCGGTGTGGTCCCGGATCGGTCCCGGACGTCCTCACCACGGTGCAGGGCTTGCAGATGCGGGTCGGTCCACCAGCGGCGGGCCAACAAGTGCGCCGGTGGGAGGGTCCCGTGCACCAAGACCGCCTCACCGGGGCGGACCTGACGCAACAGGTGATACGGGGTGAGGCGTTCGCGGTGTTCGGCTTCCGACACGCTCCTTCGCCCCCCGGCACCGAGATCGGCCGACCAGGAGCGCCGGGTGATCTCCTCCTCCCCCAACAGCCGCGACACGTACTCCAACGTCGCCGCGTCGGAGCAGCCGGCGAAGATCACCTTGGTCCCGTGGTTCGTCAACACGCTGTCGGCCAGCCGCCCGTAGGCGGAATCGAGCTGGGCTTTGGACTGCCAGATCGTCACCAGCAAGATGCCGATCCCCGCGCACGTCGACGCCACCTCAGGGAGCCACGCCAAGGGCATGTTGCCGGCCTCGTCCACCAGCATCAGCAACGGGGCTGGCATCTTCCGGCCGGCCACGTCCCACTGGTAGGCCTGATCCTTCAAATCGCCCAGCACCCCGCCCAGCACCGGGGCGAGGCGCCGTTGATCGTCCAGCGGGCTGACCAGATACAACGTGTTGGCGGTGCCTTTCTGGCAGAGCCAGTCGAGATCGACCCAACCGCGTCCCGGTGCCGGCATGGCGGAGAGCTGCACGGTCGGGTCGAGCCACGGTTGCACGACCGTCTGCACCGTGGCATACACGCTGGAACGGACGCGTTCATCGAGGCGCCAGATGGCGTCGAGCTGCAAGATGGCCGCTTCCGCCGCCACCTTCTTCAGCTCGGTGCCGCTGTTCATGGCGCGTTGCAGGACGGCGAGGATCTCGCTCGGGCGACCCTGCTGGGCGGGCATGTCTTTCACGAACACCCACCGGGCCACATCGGCCATCGTCCACTCCGCCTCCAACGCCGCCGCCCCCAACAGGCCGGTCAGGAGGATCTCGGCCTGCTTGGTCCAGTAGTCCATGCCGCCGTCCACCCCGGTGCGTGGGATCGCCGCAGCCAACGCCGCGGCTGCCTTGTGTGCCCCCGTTGGGGTCCCGGCCGCCCGCAACGGCGACCAGCGCGCCCGGCGGGCCGGGTCGATCCCCGACACCCCGGATGGATCCAACACCGCGACTTCACCGAGCTTGGATCGGCGGGTCACGGTGGCGTCGATCAGGTCTCGTTTCACGCTAATCACCACCGCCGGGTGCTCCCACTCCAACAGGCCTGCGACCGCAGTGGCGGACTTGCCCGACCGGGCCGGACCGACGATCGCCACCGACGCCCGATCCCCCACCCGATCCCCAACCGGGCGCCGCCGGGACGTGGTGGCCGGGGCGGTGTGGCGGTCTTCGGTTGCCACGAGGCGCCGGCGGGCGACGGCCGGGACACCGAGCACGAACCGGCCGGCCGGGACCGGGCGCTCCACCAACACCGGGCCCAGGTCCCGCGCCTCGGCGAAGCGGGCGCGGACGTCCACACCGAGGCGGACTCGATCCGGGACATGCCAGCGCCGCCACGCACACCACCCCGCCATCACCAACCCGGCGAGGACGGCGACCGGGACAACGGTGGCGAGCCAATACAGGACCGGTCCCGGCAACGACGCGCGTGCCGGAGGCGGCCACGCCATGGCGGGATCGGCCAGATGGCTCGGCAAACGCCACACCGCACGGGCACCGGCGCTGACCGGGACCGGCCACGACCGGCCCACCAACCCGGCAGCCAGCCACGCACCGCACCACCCGACCAACCCGGCGACGGCAAGCCCGGTCCCGGCCGCGACGATCAGCCACTCCCACCAAGCCGACGACGTCGACGACACCGGTCGAGCGCTCACCGCCCCCACCCTCTCGCCCGCGACACCGGTCGGGACAGGACGCGGGACGTCGAGCGGGACGCGGGATCGTCACCCTCGCCCCCATGTCCACACCCGCCACCCCGATCGACGGCGCCGTCCTCGACGCCGCCCTCCGCCAGATCACCCGACAACGACACCAGCCCCACCATCCCTGGGCCGCTATCCCCGCCCTGGGCGGACGCACCATCGACGCCATCGTCCACTCGGTCGACGCCGCCGATGACGCGACCATCGCCGCGCTGCTCCACCGCTGCCATCAGCACGACTCGCTCGCTTCCGTCGTGTTGCTCGCCGGCATGCACGACCACCTCTTCCGCCGCGCCTACATGAACGCCCACGGCTTCCCCCCGCCCGAGGTCGTCGACGAGCACGCCACGCTCGCCTACCTCGTCTTCCTCGATGCCGACCCGACCCAAACCCGCCTCCTCGCCAAGCTGCTCGGCCGGGTCACCTCCCGCTACCGCAAACGAGCCGCCACCGACACCGCCACCATCAACCGGCAGGTCGCCACGATCCGCGGTCGCGACGGCAACACCATCCCGATCCTCGACCTGCTCGCCGATCCCCACCCGTCCGTCGAGACCACCGTCGAAGCCCGCCTCAAGCTCCAACACGTCCTCGAGCTCGTGCGCGACGCGATCGCCGACAACCAGCTCCGACCCGACGCCTGGCATGCGTTCATCGAGCGACGTCTGGGCGGCCACGGCGCAGAGACCATCGCCGGCGACCGGGCCAACCCCAGCACCATCCGCTCCCAGATCCACCGCACCGCCCAGTGGCTCGCGGGGCATGACTGTGCCGCTTGATCGGATATCGCTCGTCACGCCGTGAACAGACCCCGTCGCCGCGGCGGCGTCCCACAACCGCGCTACACCCCGTCGTTAGGGTGACCGTTGAACGATCGCAAAGGAGGACCCCGTGAGCACCGACCACGTCCTCAACCAACTCGACGCCGAACTCGGGCCCGCCAGCTCCCTACGGCATCACGTCCTACGCCGCCACGGCGACGCCCTGCTCGACCTGCCCTTGGCCCCGTCGGCCGGCAGTCGCGTCTGGGCGGCAACCCTTTGGCGCAGCGCCGACGGTACCTGGCAGCGCTCGCTATGGACCGTCGGCCCGCGCGGCTTCCGGCCGTCGTCGGTCCACTACGGCGACGTCATCGAGTTCGGCGTTCACAACGCCAAGGAGGAGTTGACGGTTTGGTATGGGCACCTCACCGACGTCACCGAAGACGCAGTCATCCTCACCGGCCCATACCCGACACCCGAAGACGCCCGACCTGCGGCGGGCGACGCACTCGCGCGCTGGCAAGCCAATCAGCTGAACGCACACCAGAGGCGACGACGGCCACAGGATCCTTGATGCAGATCGCTGCCGAGGGCAGGTGGCCGCAGTAGTGGGGACTGTCGGACGCTCCCCAGGTCGTGCGCGGTCTCGGCGAGCAGTGCCGGATACATGGCGCCGATGTCGGAGCAGGTGGCGCCGGTGACCACGGCGAGCGCGGCTTCGTGGACGAGGTCGCCTCCGTGGGGGCCGGCGATGTGGCAGCCGAGGATGTCGTCGGTGGCGTGGTCGACGATGAACTTGATGAGCCCGATGGTTTGGCCGATGGCGCGGGCTTTGGCGACCCCGTCGAAGGTTTGGGTGCCGATGGCGATGTCGTCGCCGTCGGCGCGGGCGTCGGGTTCGGCGAGCCCGACGGAGCCGACTTCGGGGTCGATGAACACGGCGTGGGGCACGAGCCGGTCAGCGATGCTGGCTTGCTCATTGCGGTCGGTGGTGCGGTAGACGGTGTCGGCGTCGTAGCGGGCGGTGTGGGTGAACATGGCGCCACCGTGGAGGTCACCGAGCACCCAGATGTTCTCGGTGTCGGGAACGCGGAGGTGGTCGTCGACATCGATGTAGCCGGCGGGGCTGGGGGTGATGTCGAGGTGTTCGAGGCCGAGGTGGTCGCTGTTGGGGGTGCGCCCGATGGCGATGAGGAGGTGGGTGCCGGCGATGTCGTCATGGTGGGCGCCGGCGCAGCCGAGGCGGATGTGGCCGGGGGTGCCGGTGACATGGGTGCAGGTGGTTGCGGTGTGATCGGTGATGTCATCGGCGGCGAAGCCTTGGGCGGCCGCGGCGGATATGTCGGGGTCTGCGCCCGGTAGGAGCCGGTCGGCTCGGTGCACGCTGGTGACGCGGGAGCCGAAGCGGCGGAACATCTGGGCGAACTCGCAGCCGATGAACCCGCCGCCGACCACGACGAGGTGTTCGGGGAGCTGGCTCAGATCCAGGATCGTGCGCGAGGTGAGATAGGCGACGGTGTCGAGGCCGTCGATGCCGCCGGTGGCGTCGCGGGTGCCGGTGTTCACGAAGAGCTTGTCGGCCTCGATGATGCTGTCGCCGATGGCGAGGCGGTGATCGCCGACGAAGTGGCGTCGCCCGTGCGCTGCTCGAGACCGGGTCGTTTCTCGACTGCCCGGTGGGAGCCGCGGCGGATCGAGTCGACCACGCCGTTCTTGCGCTCGACGACCGCGGCGAGGACCACGGTCGGTGCCGAGGTGTGCACGCTGAAGGTGGCGGCGTTGCGGGCCGAGTGGGCGACGTCGGCTGAGGCGCTCATGGTCTTGGTCGGGATGCAGCCCCGGTTCAGGCACGTCCCGCCGAGCAGTTCGCGTTCGATCAGCGCGACACGGTCGTGTCGGGCGGCGCGCAGGGCGAGGGGGAGCCCGGCCATGCCACCACCGATCACCACGGCATCGAATCGCTCCATACGGATTCTCCTGTCGGTCGATGAACCCCGGTCGAGCTCGCGGTGCCTGATGTGGAAGGGCCGGTATCGGCCCGGTCGCCGGACGGACGGGTTGCGGTAGTCGGCGACGGACGCTCGTGTCGGCCGTTGAACGTGATACCGCGACAACACCGGTCGCTCGCTGAGCGCACCGGGCATGGTGGTGATCAGCGT
>JAYVMH010000310.1:0-5563 GCA_043759015.1 Actinomycetota bacterium | reverse complement strand
TGCGCGCGTTTTCGTCGTCGGTCGCATCCCATCGCTGGGCCGGCGTGTGGTCGCTGCTTGCCACGACGGGAATGCGTCGTGGCGAGGTGCTGGGTCTGCGATGGTCGGACGTCGACCTCGACGCTGGCACGGTCACGATTCGCTCTACTCGAGTTCGATACGGGACGACCATCACGACTTCGACACCGAAGACAGCCCGTGGCAACCGAACCATCGCCATCGGCCCTTCGACCGCTGCTGCGCTCCGCGCGTGGAAGCGTCAGCAGAGCGCCGATCATCTCCTCGCTGGTGCGTCGTGGGCCGATCGCAGCGGGCTCGTCGTGACGAACATCGACGGCTCGCCACCGAATCCGGAGGCCTTCTCCAACCTCTTCGTCTCGCTCGCCACGCGCGCCGGGTTGCCGCCGATCCGTCTCCACGATCTGCGCCATAGCTATGCGACCGCTGCGCTGGCCAGTGGCGTACCGGTGAAGGTCGTGTCGCCAGCGCATCGGCCACGCCGACGTCGGCGTCACCTTGAAGGTCTACGCGCACGTCCTGCCCGGCGATGACGAGGACGCCGCGTTGCGAGCCGACTCGCTGCTGGCACCCTGACGTGGCAGAGCTGAAGGCGCCATCACGCCGGACTACGGATGGGACGTCGGTGTCAGCGTTGGGCCGCGTAGGATCGCGATGCAAGGGAGGTGAAGCGATGTCCGATGTCGAGAAGCCGTCGTGGTGGCGATCTGCGTCACCCCCCCTGAACTGGCCGACCTCAGGCGGGAAGTGGCATGGGCGTGTCACCTTGCCCGAGCATCTCTCGTGGTCAGGCCCGAGTTCCACCTTCGATCTCGACGACCCCGCCGAACTGCGCGTCGTGTACGCGACCGTGCTGCGCGAGGGCTCGGAGAACGATGTCCGCATGTGGATCCATCAGCCAACGCTGCTGGCCATCTGGGACTCCCTGTGGTTGCCACCAGCCGTCCACGAAGCGTGGGACGGATGGATTCGAGAACACCGCGTGCATGTCGCTGTCTGAGTTCCAGCAACGTGTCGCGTCACTGGTGTTCTCGCTGGCCGAGGCAGACGGCTTCGCCCTGGCCGGAGGCGGCGCACTGATCGCTCACGACGTGGTGGATCGCACCACACGCGACCTCGACTGCTTTGGCCCAAGTCGCGCCGCTGTCGATCGGCTCTGGCCCGCGATCCACGATCGCCTGCTCAGCGAGGGCCTCGAGGTCGACGTCCACCAGTCTGATCACGGATTCGCGAAGATGTCGGTGACCGACCCCGTCACGCGAGAGTCCACCCAGGTCGACGTCGGCTTCGATCCGGCCACGCACGCGGCGATCGCCACGCCCATTGGCTCCGTGCGGGCTCTGGACGACCTGGCCGGCGACAAGCTCCTCGCCTTGTTCGGCAGAGCCGCGCCGAGGGATTTCGTCGACGTGTACGCGCTGCGCGACCACTTCACCCGGCGCACGATCGAGGCGCTCGCAGCAGCGAAGGATCTTGGCTTCAATCTCACCGTGCTGCGCGACGCGTTCGGCGTGCTCGACGACCTGCCGCGCAGTGCTTTCGAGGTGGACGACGCGACCTTCGACCTCCTCCGAACGGAGTTCCACAGCTGGCGCGACGAGCTCCTGCCGACCACTGACGTCGCGCCGCCGTGACCATTCTGTGACCAATTGGCGCATTTCGCCGACGGAAATAGGCTCTGACCTGCATGTTGTTGGCGGAGGTGGACGGGAATCGAACCCGCCGGACGAGGATCGCTCGTCCCAACCGCTTTGAAGGCGGCGGAGTCCACCAGGTACCCGGACACCTCCGCCGAGCAGGGTAGCTGGCGCCCTTCAGGCTCGCGGGGTTGGATAGGCTCGGCCCCATGAAGCGATTGATCCTCCTCGTTGTCGTCATCGCGCTCGCCATCGTGGCGGCGCAGAAGGTGGCGAAGTCCTGACGCACACACTGCTCTGCTCCGACACCGCTCTCAAACGATTCGGGTCGGTGTGGCGGCAGATCGCGCCGGATCTGGAACACGTGGTGCTGCCGCGCGACCGGCACCTCGACCAGCGTGAGATCGACACCATCGAACTCGCCGTGTTCAGCGCCGACCTGTGGACCGAGTCGCGCGGGGCGTCGTTCATGAAGGTGTTGCTCGGCACCCCCAACGCCCGGTGGCTGCACATGTTCTCGGCCGGCCTGGACAACCCGGTGTTCGCCGAGCTCGGCCGTCGAGGCGTCACCATCACCCACTCGGCCGGCTCCAGCGCGACACCGATCGCCCACAGCGTGATCATGCAGGTGATCGCAATGTGTCGCGACGCGCGCGAGCTCGGGATCGCCCAGAACGAGCATCGATGGTCCGAGCGCGACACGGTGGACGTCGAAGGGCGGCGCATGGGGATTGTTGGCTTGGGCTCGATCGGCGCGGAAGTTGCCCGGCTCGCCACTCACTTCGGTATCCACGTGATCGGCATGCGCCGCACGCCGACAGGGAACGAGCCCTGCGAGACATGGCCGACCGCACGACTGCACGAACTGCTGGCGAACGTCGACGATCTCGTGCTCACGGCACCGTTGAACCTCGAGACACGTCGCATGATCGGCGCCACGGAGCTCGCGCTGCTGCCTCGCGGCGCGCACATCGTGAACATCGGTCGCGGCGAACTGATCGACGAGCCTGCACTGATCGACGCGCTGCGATCGGGACACGTCGGCGCGGCCGCGCTCGATGTGTTCGTGGTCGAGCCGCTGCCGGCGGAGAGCCCGCTGTGGGACATGCCCACCGTCATCGTCACGCCGCACAGCGCGGGAGGATCGCCACTCGCCGCACAACGGGCAGCCGACATCTTCGCGGAGAACCTCAGCCGCTTCATGAACGGCGAACCACTGCGCAACGTCGGGCCCTGAACGGTGCGCGGTGCACGCCCGATGAACACTGAGCAAACAGCGTTGAAATGGTGGGCGTCGACCACTAGGAAGAACGGCGCATTCATCCAGAAGCGGAGCCGTTCCGATGGTCGATCGACCACCACGCCATGAGATCGAGTTGAAGCTGAGCGTGCCGCCCGACCGGGTGGCGTCGGTACGCGACGCCGTGCTCGGCAGGTCCGGCGCGCACCGCGTTCACCTTCAGGCGTCGTATCTCGACACACCTGCGTTCGACCTCGCCGCGAACGGCATCGGTTGGCGGTTGCGCCGCGAGGGCCGCCAGTGGGTCCAAACCGTCAAGGCGACCCTTCCCGACGGTGGCGACGGCATCCGCCGCCTCGAGCACAACGTCGTCCTCCATGCTCGCAACCATCCGGTCGCCGCGGCCGAACTGCACATCGATCATCCCGCCGGCGTCCGATTGGCGGAGGTGTTGAGCACCCTCGACCACGCCCCCACGGAGCGGTTCCGCACCGACGTGTGGCGCGAGGCACGAACCGTGCGGGTCGCCGGTGGACGCGTCGAGTTGGCGTTCGACCAGGGCGAGATCGTGGCCGCCGAGCGGCGGGTGCCGATCTGCGAGCTCGAGATCGAACTCGTGTCGGGCACACCGCATGTGGTGATCGACACGGCGCGTCAGTGGGTGAACCGTCATTCTCTCTGGCTCGATGCCGGCACGAAGGCCCAGCGGGGTGTGCTCCTCGCCCGGGGCCTCCCCGAGGTGCCGACCGCGAAGGCACCGCTCGCGCAACTGAACCCCTCGATGTCGGTCGACGCCGCGCTCCGCGAGATGGCTCGCGCATGCCTCGTGCAGATCATGGGCAACACGAGCGCGGTCGCGCGCGGCGTCGGGGGCGACGAGCACGTGCACCAGGCACGGGTCGGCATCCGCAAGCTGCGCACGGTCCTTCGGGAGTTCGGCGAGCTTTCGACCGCGGTGGATCCGCGTTGGAGCGATCAGCTGGCCGCGGTCTTCGCCGGGCTCGGCGTCGACCGCGACCGCCAGGTCGTGTTCGCCGATTGGATGTCGGCGCTCGACGAAGCAGGCGCACCCGAGATCATCCCGCCCGCGGCGGGGCCGGGCGATTCCGCCACGCTGCTCCGCGACCCGTCCTTCACGCTGCTGTTGCTCGACCTGCTGGACTACGTCCACGGCGAGCCGACCGCGGCCGACCCCGCCCGAGAACTGGTCGACGTCGTGGCCCGGCGGCTCGACGAGTTGCGCAGCGCCAGCCTGCGCCGTCCGAAGCGATTCGTGGGGCTGCACATCGAGGCGCAGCACGAGATCCGCAAGGAACTCAAGCGGCTGCGCTACGTCGCGGAGTTGACCGAGAGCCTGTTCAAGCCCAAGCGGGTTCGGCACTACGTCCGTGCGCTGGAGCCCGCCCAGGAGGCGCTCGGTGCCTTGAACGATCTCGTGGTCGCCACGGAGCTGTTCCGGGCGATGACCCCCACCACGTCGCCCGCCTGGTTCGCCGTGGGCTGGTTGTCGTCGCTGCGCAACGGAACGGTCGAGGCATGCGTGGCACCGCTCCGCGACGCCGCCGCGGTCGAACTTTATTGGTAACACTGATCGTCGGGTTGGCACTGCCGCGCGAGGCGGATATGTTCAGCCGCGACTTCCCCCAGTCGTAGGTCTCCCGATTCTTGGGGGTGGTCATGTTCCTCTGCTGGTCCGTGAAGGGCGGCAGCGGCACCACGGTCGTGGCAGCTGCTCTCGCACTCATCTTTGCCCGTTCTCGTCCCACGCTGCTCGTCGACCTCGGCGACGATGCGCCCGCGGTGCTCGGTGCACCCGAGCCCACCGGCCCGGGTGTCGCCGATTGGCTTGCGTCACCGACTTCGAGCGTCGACCTGTTGGCCCGCCTGATCGTGCCCGTCGTCGACAACCTGGAACTGCTCCCACGTGGCTTGCAGGAGTGGCGATCCGCCACCCGGTGGCCCGACCTTGCCAACGCACTGGTGGGCACCGGAGCGACGGTGGTGATCGACGTGGGCGTCGGTCCGCCACCCGCCGCGCTGGAGGCGATCGCCGACCACTCGCTGCTCGTCACCCGATCGTGCTACCCGTCTCTTCGGCGGGCCGCCAAACTGACCGACCCTCCCACCGGGGTGGTGCTGGTGCTGGAGCCAGGTCGAGCGCTCGGAGCGCGCGACGTGGAGCACGCGGTCGGTGCTCCGGTGATCGCCGTGGTGCACTACGACCCGGCCGTCGCCCGCGCTGTCGATTCGGGGTTGATGTCATCCCGGCTGCCCCGCTCGCTCTCGCATGCGTTACGGGCCGTGGCGTGATCGATCTCGTCGCTGAACAATCGCCACTGGGTGGCCTCGAACGCTGGCTCGCGGACCCGGAGATCACCGAGATCATGGTCAACGGGGGCGACGAGATCTGGATCGAACGACGGGGCAGCCTCCAACTCGTCGGTCGCATGCGATCCAGCACCTTGCTCGCTGTGGTCGAACATCTGCTCGCGCCGATCGGACGGCGTCTGGACCGCATGCACCCCACCGTCGACGCCCGCCTCTCCGATGGCTCGCGGCTGTGCGCGGCGATCGCGCCCGTCGCGGTGGACGGGCCGTGCATCACGATCCGTCGATTCGCGCCTGGGCACCTGTCGCTGGCCGCGTTCGCGAGCGACGAGGTCGAGGC
>JAYVMH010000309.1:0-5572 GCA_043759015.1 Actinomycetota bacterium | reverse complement strand
CGGGCGGCGGCGCCTTGGGCACCGGCATCGGCTGGCTCGCGTCGGGGCTGCCGACGCGCACGGTGCTTTGCTCGATGGGCGCCTTGGAGCGACCCTTGCGCTTGGCCTCCGCCGTCACCTTCCGGCTCAACGGACCGCGCACGGGCAGCCGCGGGACGAACACCCACCCGATGTGGGGAACGGGCTTGCCACCGATCAGACGGCCCTCGTCGAACAACCAGTCGTACTGCCCGTGGAACTCCTGGTAGCTGTCGTTGGTGAGGATCGTGGCCTTCACCTTGTTGGCGATGCTGAGCACGAAGGCATCGCCGCGACCGATCGCACCGGCGGGTGGCGCGACGAGCTCGTTGTTGTTCACTGCCTCGTCGAACTCGGCCATTTCGTTCGGATCGATCCGGTGCCCGAACGTGGCGTCGACCACCACGGTGATCAAAGCTTCGGGGTGCTCCTCGATGTACGCCATCACCGCCTCGTTCAACTGTCTGAGGCTGGGCTGCGAGCGGCCCTCCGTGGCGAGGTTGGAACCGTCGACGACGACATGATGTGGCATAACACGAACAGCCTACGATGCGACGATGTCCAATCCGTCGCCGTCGCCTCCCACACGCCTCACCGCCGTGCTGTGGGATTTCGGCGGCGTCATCCTCTCCAGCCCGTTCGAAGCGTTCAACCGATACGAGCACGATCACGGCGTGCCGCTCGACTTCATCCGCACCATGAACGCAACGAACCATCACGAGAACGCGTGGGCGCGCCTCGAACGCAGCGAGGTGACACCGGCGGAGTTCGACGAGGTGTTCGCGCTCGAGTCCGAAGCGTTGGGTCACCGCATCCCCGGCATCGACGTGCTCGGGCTCCTGGCCGGCGACGTCCGACCGGAGATGGTCGCGATGCTCGACCGGGTGAAGGACGCCGGGTACCTGACCGCATGCCTCACCAACAACGTCTCCGGCGATCATGCGACGCCCGAACGGGCCGCCCAGGTGGGGGCAATCATGCAGCGATTCGACGCCGTGATCGAGAGTAGCAGGATCGGGGTCCGCAAGCCCGAGCCGCGCTTCTATGCCATCGCCTGCGAACTGCTCGGCGTGGAACCGGTGCAGTGCGTGTTCCTCGACGACCTGGGTGTGAACCTGAAGCCGGCCGCGCAGATGGGCATGACGACGATCAAGGTCGTCTCCGCCGAGCAGGCCATCGCCGATCTGACGCGCGTCCTCGATTTCTGAATCGAGCGACCGCGGATCAGAGGTCGTGGAACGTGTCGTCCATCAGATCGGCGAGCTCCTGGTCGTGCACGGCCTTGCTCCCCGTTGCCGGGCTCCCGGACCCGATGCGGCTGACGAGGCGAAGGTCGTAACCCTGCTCCTTCACCTTCCAGAAGCGAGCCTCGACGAAGTGCCAGGGGCCCATGTTGTCGGGCTCTTCCTGCAACCACACGACCTGCTTCGCGTTCTCGTAGCGCGCGAGCATCGCGCGCATCTGGTCGCCCGGGAACGGATAGAGCTGCTCCACTCGCACGATCGCGACCGGCGCGTTGCGAGCGGCCCGCTCGGCCAGGGCGTCCCACGCGACCTTGCCGCTGCAGAACACCACCCGTTGCACGGCGGATGGGTCGGTGATGAACGGGTCGTCCATCACCTCCTGGAACGAGCCGTGGGTGAGATCGTCGACCTTCGAGCGACACTCCTTCATCCGCAGCGGCGCCTTGGGCGTGAACAGCACCAACGGCTTGCGCACGTCGCGGCGCACCTGGCGACGAAGGAGGTGGAAGTACTGCGCAGCGGTGGTGGCGTTGCACACCTGGATGTTGTCGTCGGCGCACAACGTGAGGAACCGCTCGATGCGCGCCGAGCTGTGCTCGGGACCCTGCCCTTCGAAGCCGTGAGGCAGGAGCAGCACGAGCCCGTTCATCTGGTGCCACTTGTCCTCGGCCGCCACGAGGTACTGGTCGATGATGACCTGCGCGCCGTTGACGAAGTCGCCGAACTGCGCTTCCCACATCACGAGCGCCGTCGGGCTCTCGTGCGCGTAGCCGTACTCGAACCCGAGCGCGGCGTATTCGCTGAGCAGGCTGTCGTACACCCAGAACGGCGCCTGGCGGTCGGGAAGGGTGTTGATCGGGATCCACACCTTCTCGTTCTCGTAGTCGACGAGTGCGGAGTGTCGCTGGCTGAACGTGCCGCGACGGCTGTCCTCACCCGCAAGCCGCACGGGCGTGCCTTCGGAGACCAGCGAGCCCATCGCGAGCAGCTCTGCGGTCGCCCACTCGAGCTCGCCCGCCTCGTGGTACATCTTCGCTCGGGTCTCGAACTGGCGCACGAGCTTGGGGTGCGGCGTGAAGTCTGCCGGATAGGCGCTGAAGTGATCGAAGATGCTGTCGAGCACCGCGCGCGACACGCCGGTCTCCACATGTGGACGCACGCCCACCGGCTTGGGCGGCTTGGCCACCTTGACCGGCTCCGGGGGGTGGGCGCGTGTCTGGTCGAGCGCCACTTGCAACTTGCCCTGGAAATCGGCGAGAGCGCTTTCCGCTTCTTCGACGGTGAGCTCGCCCCGCTTCACCAACGCCTCCACGTAGAGCTTGCGCACACTGCGTCGCTCGGCGATCGCCTTGTACATCAGCGGTTGCGTGTAGCTCGGGTCGTCGCCCTCGTTGTGGCCGTGCCGGCGGTAGCAGACGAGGTCGATGACGACGTCCTTGTGGAACTTCTGGCGATATTCGAACGCCATCTCGGCCACGCGGACGCATGCCTCCGGATCGTCGCCGTTGACGTGGAGGATCGGTGCCTGCACCGTCTTGGCCACATCGCTGCAGTAGAGCGACGACCGCGAGTGCTGCGGGCTCGTCGTGAACCCGATCTGGTTGTTGATGATGAGGTGGATCGTGCCACCGACGCGATAGCCGGCGATGTCGCTCATCGCCAGACACTCGGCGACGATGCCCTGGCCTGCGAACGCGGCGTCGCCGTGGAGGAGGATCGGCAGGCTCGGGAACGAGCCGGCAGGCTCGATGTTGTCCTGGATGGCGCGCACGATGCCGAGCACCACAGGATCGACGGTTTCGAGGTGACTCGGGTTGGCTGCCAACTCGAGGCGGATCGTCTCGCCGCTGCGCCCCTCGTACTTTCCGGTCGCGCCGAGATGGTACTTGACGTCGCCCGAACCCTGCACGGTGCTCGGGTCGACGTGGCCCTCGAACTCCCTGAAGATCTGGTCGTAGCTCTTACCCATGATGTTGGCGAGCACGCTCAGGCGACCGCGGTGCGCCATGCCGAGGACCGCCGAGTCGAGCCCGGCGTCGGCGGCCATCGACAGGATCTGATCGAGCACCGGGATCGCACTCTCGGCACCCTCGAGGCCGAATCGCTTCGTGCCGACATACTTGGTGGCGAGGAACTTCTCGAACGCCTCGGCCGCGTTGAGCCGCTCGACGATGCGGCGCTTACGATCCTTGCCGAGCTCGAACTTCGAACCCTCGAGCTTGCCCTGGATCCAACGCTGCTCGGCGAAGTCCTGGATGTGCATGTACTCGACGCCGATGGTGCGGCAGTAGGCATCGCGCAACACGTGCAGCAGATCGCCGAGCCGTAGCTTGTCGGTGCCACCGACCCCTCCGGTGAGGAACTCGCGATCCAGGTCCCAGATCGTGAGGCCGTACGTCGCGGGGTCGAGCTCGGGCGGCATGTGCGGCTGCTGCCAGCGCAACGGATCGAGGTCGGCGATGAGGTGCCCGCGAACACGGTGGACTCGGATGAGCGTGGCAACCTGCATCTGCTTGTGCAGCATCGCTTCTTCACTGTTGACCGGGTTCACGTCGACCCGCCACTGCACGCTCTCGTACGGAACACCGAGGCTGCGGAAGACCCGACCGTAGAAGTCGTGCTCGCCGAGCAGCAGCTCGTGCACCCGCTTGAGGAACATGCCGCTCTCGGCGCCCTGGATGATGCGGTGGTCGTACGTGCTGGTGATGGTGACGACCTTGCTGACGCCGAGCGCGCCGAGCGTGCGCTCGTCGGAACCCTGGAACTCCGCCGGGTAGTCGATCGTGCCGACGCCGACGATCACGCCCTGGCCGGGCATCAGGCGGGGCACGCTCTGCACCGTGCCGATCGTGCCGGGGTTGGTGAGCGAGATGGTGGCGCCCTGGAAGTCGCTCACTGCGAGCTTGTTCGACCTCACCTTGCGAATGATGTCTTCGTACGCGGCGAGGAAGCCGGCGAAGTCGAGCGTGTCGGCTTCGCGGAGGACCGGTACCACGAGCGTGCGCGATCCGTCGGGCTTGCCGACATCGACCGCGAGACCCATGTTCACGTGCTCGTTGCGGATGATGCGCGGCTTGCCTTCGCCGTCGGCGACGAAGGAGTTGTTCATGTTCGCCACGTCGTCGGCGATGGCCCGCACGATCGCGAAGCCGATGAGGTGGGTGAAGCTGACCTTGCCCTGGCCCGTGCGGCTGCGATACCCGTTGATCACCTGGCGGTTGACCTCGAGCAGCTTGGCGGGGACGTTGCGGAAGCTGGTCGCCGTCGGCACGTGGAGGCTGCGCTCCATGTTGGCGGCGATCGCCACACCGGCACCGCGAATTGGTTCGCCGAGCGGATCGTGGCCGCCCGCGGCGGGCGCGGCACGGGGCGCGGCGCTGGGCACGGCAGTGGGCCCGGTGCCGGCAGGTAGGTCGGCGGTCGGCGCGGGCGCCGCCGCGGCGGGTGCGACCGGCTGGGGTGCGACCGGCTTGGGTACGACTGGTTTGTAGTCGTCGAAGAACTCGCGCCACGTCTCGCTCACCGAGGAAGGGTCCGCACGGAACTGCGCGTACATCTCCTCGACCAGCCACGAGTTGGCACCGAATGCAGTCGGCTGTTCGGGGGTAGTCATCGCTGGTGATGGTAGCTTTCCCGCCGTAAGTTGTATTTCCGAAGCGCGCGCTTATATAATGTCGCCATGACGATCCGCTTCGCCACCCCCCTCCTCGTCGCCGGCGTGCTCGCCCTCAGCGCGTGCGGCAGCAGCTCCACCTCGGGCGCTATCACCACCCTGCCGAGCTCCGGCGGGTCTGCAAGTCCGAGCGACTCGGTGATACCCACCACCGCCAGCACCCTCGGCAACACCCTCGACAGCACGGCAGAGGCGACGTCGACGGTGCCCGACAGTGCGTCAATGGTCGAGGTCAAGGCTGTCGAAGGCGTGGTCTGGAACAAGAAGACCTACACCGCTACCGCGAAGAACGGCAAGGTCACGATCACGGGCATCAACAGCTCGAGCATCGCCCACAACCTGTACGTGGTCGACAGCACCGGCACGGTGATCGGCGACTTCATCAACCTGCCGACGAAGGGCTCGAACGACACCAGGGTTCTGCCACTGTCGCCCGGCACCTATCGCATCGTCTGCAAGGTGCCCGGCCACAGCAACATGAACTCCGGTCTTGTCGTGAGCTGAACAGTGAGCTGAACAGTGAGCTGAGTCGTCAGCGGGGAGAGTCAGCTCACGGTCTCGGTCTGCGGTCCGGCGTCGTCCCCCCGAGGCGCCAGGGCCGCACGAAGCCGCTCCGTCCAGTCGATGGATTCGGAGC
>JAYVMH010000308.1:0-5580 GCA_043759015.1 Actinomycetota bacterium | reverse complement strand
GCGGCCGGGAGGTGATCTTCTGGCAGAGCGCCCGGACAGCAAAACAAGCGCGACCGGCGGTGTCGGTACCCACGGCGCGCGCCTCCGGCAGGGTGTTGGAGATCCTGGTCGACAGCCACGAGCACTACCCGTGGACCTTCACCCACCAGCAGGCCACCACCGAGCGCCGAGCGCTGACCGCAGGCGACTACGCGGTCGCGGTGGATGGCCGGATCGTGGCGGCGGTTGAACGCAAGAGCCTGACCGACCTGGTCGCGACGCTCACCAGCGGCAAGTTGCGCTACCTCCTCGCCGATCTCGCCGCCCTGCCACGGGCCGCGTTGGTCGTGGAGGATCGCTGGTCGGCAGTGTTCAAGTTGGAGCGAGTGCGACCGTCGATCGTCGCCGAAGGGTTGGCCGAGGCCCAGGTGCGGTTCCCGACGGTGCCGATCGTGTTCTGCGAGACCCGACCACTCGCCCAGGAGTGGGCGTATCGCTTCCTCGGAGCCGCCGCAGTCCACCACGGCGAGCACGACCACGCCAGCCGTCTGGAGCAGCAGCTCCCCTCCGCAGGGCCGCTCACCCGTGCCGAACCCACGATCGCCGAGGTTCGAGCGTGGGCGCGATCATGCGGTTACGACGTCGCGCTGAAGGGGCGGATCCGACCCGAGATCCAGGCGGCGTACCTGTCGGCCGTGCGCGACCCGGGCGACGACCTCGGTGGTCTGCCGACAAGATGAAGTGACGGATCGGGCATAGCCTCGCCCCATGACCACAGCGCGCGTTGCGGGACCCATCACCCTCGCGATCGACATCGGAGGCACCGGGCTGAAGGCCTCCGCGCTCGACAGCACGGGCGCGATGCTCACCGAGCGGCTCCGCATCGACACGCCGTACCCACTGCCGCCGGGCGTGTTGATCAGCAACCTCCGCGAACTCGTGCGGCCGGTGAAGCGGTTCGACCGCATCTCGGTGGGCTTTCCGGGCATGGTGCGCTCGGGCAAGATCCTGTCCGCACCGCACCTCGTGCTGGCGAAGGGACCCGGTTCGAAGGTCGACCCGTCGCTCGTCGACGCCTGGCACGGCTTCGACCTCGCGTCCGCACTCACACAGGCGTTCGCCAAGCCGACCCGAGTGGTCAACGACGCCGACCTGCAGGGCCTCGACGCGGCAAGTGGCAGGGGTTTGGAGGTCGTCGTCACGCTCGGCACCGGTTTCGGCACGGCCGTGGTCCAGGACGGCCAACTCGGGCCGCACATGGAGATCTCGCAGCTCCCGTTCCGCAACGGCGAGACCTACGACGAGCAGCTCGGCGACGCGACCAGAAAACAGATCGGCGACACGCGATGGAGCCGCCGCGTGCACAAGGCCATCGCCAACCTCGACACCCTGCTCATCTTCGACCGTCTCTACATCGGCGGCGGCAACGCCCGGAGGGTGAAGGGCGCGCTCGGCGAGAAGGTGACCACCATCGACCCGAACGCCGGCCTGCTCGGCGGCATCCGGCTCTGGGACCAGACGTCCGGCGCGCACACGTGACCGATCCTCCGAGCGAAGCGACCGGCGAAGCGACCGGTGAGGCCTTCGGCGCGCCCGGCATCGCGCCGACGTTCGCCGCAGGCGACAAGGATGCGGTGTCGACCGCACTCGGTGCCAGTCGGGTGTGGCTCACCATCGGCGGCGGCGTGCTCAACGAGGTGTTCTGGCCGCACACCGGCCGACCACAGCTGCGCGACCTCGGCTTCCTCGTCACCGGTACCGGGTTCTGGACGGAGGTGAAGCGGGTCGCCGACTACACCATCACCACACCGGAACCGGCGCTGCCACTCCCCACCGTCGTGCACCTTCACGAGCGCTACCGGCTGACGTTGGAGTTCGTGTGCGACCCGAACCGTGATGTGGTCCTCGTGTCGTACGAATTGGTCGACCTCACGCCCGATGGCGACGAGGCGCTGGCGCTGCACCTGCTGGCCGCACCACACATCGGCGGCAGCGGGCATGACAACGAAGGATGGGTCGATGGTGCCACCCTCTTTGCCGCGCGCGGCGAGGAGTCGATGGCCATCGTCGCCCACCCCGCGTTCAGTTCCGCCAGCGTCGGCTACGTGGGCGCGTCCGACGGCTGGCAGGACGTCGCCTCCCACGGCGTGCCGCTGCATCGGTTCACGCGCGCATCGCGGGGCAACATCGCGCTCACCGCCACGTGCGCCGCGCCCCAGGGCACGATCGCGGTGGGCTTCGCGACCACGGCGAACGGCTGCCGGTCGCTCGCCAACGCATCCCTCGCCGAGGGCAGGGAATCCATCGTTGCAGCATTCAGCCGCGGTTGGCAGGCTTGGTCCACCGACCTCCCGTTCGCCGTGTCCACCGATCCGGTGGCGTGCCTCGCCCGTGCCTCGGCGATGGTGCTCCGGGTCCACGAGGACCGGTCATTCCCCGGCGCCATCGTCGCCAGCCTGGCCACCCCGTGGGGCTTTGCACACGACGACCCCGGGGGCTACCACCTCGTCTGGCCGCGCGATTGTGCAGAGGCCGGGCTCGCCCTCGCCGCGGTCGGACAGCGGGCCGACGCGTTGCGAATGCTGCAGTTCCTCGCATCGACCCAATCGGCCGACGGCCACTGGCCGCAGAACTTCACACCCGACGGCACCGCGTACTGGACAGGGCTGCAGCTCGACGAGACCGCGCTCCCCGTGATCCTCGCCGCCCGGCTGTGCGAGCTCGGCTGCGTCGACCCTCACGACGCGATGATCTCGGCGATGGTCGAGCGAGCATGTCACTACCTGGCAGCCAACGGTCCGCTCAGCGATCAGGACCGGTGGGAGGAAGCGGCCGGCGCGAATCCGTTCACGATCGCGGCGATCGTCGCCGCGCTCGCCGGTGCTGCCCTCACGGGTTTCCTCGCCGGGAACGACGCCACCTACGCCCTCTCCCTCGCCGACTGGTGGAACGCCCGCATCGAAGCCCTCGTGTACGTCGCGGCGACCGAGCTCGACCTCACGTTCGGCACCGCCGGCCACTACGAACGCATCGCCCCGGGCACCGACGAAACGGGGCGAGCGTGCGTGGTGCTCGCCAATCGTGGGGGCGAGCGGATCGAGTCCGGCCGACTGGTCGGCCTCGAGTTCCTCGCCCTCGTCCGCTACGGCTTGCGTGCCGCGACCGACCCCCGCGTGGTCGACTCGGTCACCATCGTCGACGGTGTGCTGCGCGCCGACGTCGGCACCGGGCCGCTTTACCACCGCTACCAGAACGACGGGTACGGCGAACACGACGACGGCTCGCCGTTCGACGGCAGCGGGGTCGGTCGGTTGTGGCCGTTGCTCGCCGGCGAGCGAGGGCACTACGCGCTAGAGGTGGGCGAGGACCCGTTGCCGTACCTGCGGGCGATGGCCGCGTCGGTGACAGCTGGCGGCGGGCTGCCCGAGCAGGTGTGGGATGCCGCACCGATCGCCGAACGCCGGCTCGCACCCGGCAAGCCGACGGGAAGCGCCGCGCCTCTGGTGTGGGCACACGCCGAGTTCCTCAAGCTCTACTTGGCCGTGAACGAGGGCACGTTCGCCGACCGTCTTGAGGCGGTTGCTTCGCGGTACGCCAGCGAGCCGCGCCCGATGGTCGCCCACCTGCGCACCGAGCTCGACATCGCGACCGACGCGACCGAGCTCTCGTTCGAGCAAGCACGGCCGTTCGTCCTCCACATCGGCACCGATGGCTGGCAGTATCCCGTAGACCTCCCGTCGAGCCCGACGGGGCTCGGACTGCACGAGGTCAGGGTCGCTCGCACCCACCTCGGTACAGCAACGACCGTCGAGTGGACCCGCTTCGACCCCGCGGCCGGCGCCTGGGAAGGCGTCGAGCACCGCGTGCGCTTCAGCTGAACGCCCGCGCCGCGACCCGAGGTCGAGCCTCACACGACCAGGACATCACACGACCAGGACGACGAGGAGCGTCTTGTTGGAGATATGGCTCTCCACGTCGAACTGGCCGGTCTGGTCGGCGGTGAAGTAGATCTTCGCCGTCTCTCCCTTCTTGGCGCCCTGGTCCACGTCGTAGCCGTGCAGGTGGTACGAATCGTCGGCCGCCGCGTTGGTGAGCTCGAGCGTGACCGACGTGCCCTTCGGCACGCTGACGACCCGGGTGCCGTTGCTGGTGTCGAAGTCGTCGGTGCCGACCGTGACGGAGATCGTGGCCGCGCCTCCCGAAACCGACGCGGGCGTCGCCGGGGCGTTGGTGGAGGCCGGCGGATCCTCCGCGGCGGTGGTCTCCGCTCCGGCGGGCGCCGTGGTCACGGTGGGCTTCGACGACCCGCTGGAACCGCAACCGGCCAGGATGACCGCGCCCACGGCAACCGCTACGGCGCGGCGAAGGATCGGGGTGTGTGCGTCGACGATGTGCATGTGGTCGGTCCTCGGTTCCGAACGGTTCCCACGAGCAAGAACGTTGTGAAGGACCCTCGAAGATAGCGGCGAAGTGCGTCGCGTCGGGAATCGGTTCGCGACTGATGCCATAGCCTGATCGGATGAGCATCGAAGGCGAGTACATCCCCAGCCCCGCGGCGTGGGTCCGCGACCAGATCGACACCTACGAGAAGTCGGGCGGACTCGAGGCCAACACCCTTCGGGAGACCGGCATCCCGATCATCGTGGTCACGATGAAGGGCCACCAGTCAGGCGCGGTGCGCAAGATCGCGCTGATGCGGGTGGAGCACGACGGCGAGTACGCCCTCGTCGCGTCGATGGGCGGCGCACCCAAGAACCCGCTCTGGTACCAGAACCTGGTCGCCAACCCCGACGACGTGGTGGTGCAGGACGGCCCGATGCCGGTGGCGATGCGGGTGCGGGAGGTGGCCGGCGACGAGCGCGCCTCGTGGTGGGAGCGTTCGGTCGCGGTGTTCCCCAGCTACGCCGACTACCAGGCTCGAACCGAACGGACCATCCCCGTGCTGGTGGCGACGCCACGCTGAGAGGCAATCATTCGTGTCGGACGGTCCATACGACCACGACCGACACGGATGCTTCTCAAGTCCAACGTTGATCGTAGGTCGGTTGGGGACATTCTCGCTGCTTGTCGATGAACCAGTGAAGGGTTCTCACGATGCGCGGTCACAGGGACGAACGGTTGCCGCAAATCCGACGACAGTTGGACGAGCGCGGGCGTTCCCTTGGAGACCCTCCCGCTTGACTGCCCGGAACGGGTGGAGCGGACCCAATGAAGGAGGATCTCGATGAAACGTTCATGGATCACAGGACTCACACTGGCGAGCGTCGCCGGCACTGGCGGCGCAGCGTTCGCCCGCATGTCGGTCGTCAACCACGACGGCTCGGCCGTCGAAGCACAGGCCGCAGCACTGAAGGCGGGGACCGTCGCGCCGGCGTCAGCCACGACGACCTACCGGTTGGGTACGGCCGGCACGGTCACCATCACCACGGCCGGCGGCGGCATCAGCGTCGATGCTGCCACCCCGGCGACAGGTTGGTTGCTCCTCAACACGGGCGCCCCTGGCACTCACGTGGAGGTGTCGTTCACCGACCTCACCCAGACCGTGACGTTCGTCGCCGATGTCGTCGACGGCCGAGCCGTCGTGTCGCTGTCGAACATCGT
>JAYVMH010000307.1:0-5591 GCA_043759015.1 Actinomycetota bacterium | reverse complement strand
CACGCCACGCGGCGTAGCTGATGCCCTTGCGCTTGCTGTAGGTGGCCGCCACGCCGACGAACCCGGCTTCGAGGCTCTTCGGGTCCACCTTGGTCTGCATGGTGCCGAGCTCGCGCTCGAGATCGAACCGCTCCTGCACGAGCTCCAGCTCGCGCACCGGGGCGGCGCTGCCGACCTCCTGCTCGATCGCGGCAAGCCGCCTGGCGACGGATTCCGGGGTGCGTTTGCGCCCCGGCTTGCCGCGGCTGTTGCGAATGGCGTCGAGGTACTCGCGTACCACCCGACCCTCCACCCTGCCTTCGGCCATCGCCGCCTTGTGTTGATCGGAGATCGAATTCTTGGGGCCACGCTTTGCTGCCATCGAGAGTCGATCATATGCCATATCTGGTCAGACTTTTCCTAGAATTCCACCAGAAATTCCAAACAAGCCCGCTCGCCGTATCAGATCGGCCGAAAAGGCGCCACGGAACGAAGGGGCAACGGCATGGTGAAGCGAACCATGACACCGCCGGATGTGCTGACTCGGCGGACCGCGAACGTCCCGCCGACTGCCTCCACGAGCGAGCGCGATGTCAGCAACCCGACGTGACCAGAGGCGAGGGCACGGGTGAGATCGTCCTCCGTGGTACCCACACCATTGTCGGCGATCGCCCCCACCACCAAGCCATCATCGACGTCAATCGACACCGTGACGGCGGTGGCATGTGCATGGCGGACGACGTTGCGCAACGCCTCATTCACCACGCGGGCCGCCACACCGCGTGCTTCTTCATTCGGCACCTCGGCCACGTTCATCGTCAGCGTGATGCCGGCCACTCGCACGGCATCGCATTCCGCGCTGATCGCGTCGGAGACGCTGACGACCGGTTGCACCGGCGACGTCAGTTCGGTGAGGCACCGCCGGAGGTGGTCGATGGCGGCGCGCACCATCTCTGCTGCCCGATCGGCATCGGCTGCGGGAATCGCGGTCTGGCCGTCGGCAGGCGAGATCGCCCACGACGCGGAGACCAACGGCTGGACGACGTCGTCGTGGAGTCGACGGGCCAGCGAGCGACGTTCCGACTCGCGACCGAGAGCCAGCTCGTAGGCCATCGCGTGCAGCGCGTCGCGAGCGGTGCGCAGCTCGGTGACCTCCACGCCGACCTCCTGGACGACGACGGGGCCGTCGCCGGTGGAGGGCAGTCGACGATGCGTCCACTGGATCCAGCGGGTCGGGCCGTCGCCGCGCAGCGCCGACACGACTGTCGACATGCCCTCGGCGGTACCGTCGACGAGCGACATGCGCAGCTGTTCGAGGTTGTCGCGGGTGTCGTGACCAATCTGGGCGATCCGGTCCACCCAGTTCGAGCCGATGACCTCCGACATCTCGAGGCCGAGGCTCCCGGCGTAGGCATCGTTGCACCACAGCACCGTGCCGTCCTGCCGCCACCGGCACACGAGGGCCGGCTGGGCGGCGAACACGTCGTTCAACAGCTGCGCATCCGCGAACACACCGGCATCGTCGGCCCCGCTGAAGTAGTCGGGCCGTTGTGGAACCTCCAACCCGAACACGCCCACGATGGATCCGTGGTCGTCGCGGATCGCCGCCATGCGGCACAGCAGTGACCCGCCCGTGATGCGATGCGTGGACTCGTGGGTGCGCCACTCACCGTTCGGCCACGGTCGCGCGGCACGCACGGAGGCCGCCGAGTGCTCCGCTGCCGCCGAGCCGAGCGGCGCTGCGAGGCCGAGGAAGGCCGCGAAGTTGGTGGACCCCTGCGTCGTTCCGCTGCCCAGATCGACGAACCACCACGCAGTACCGAGCGCGTCGAGCGCCGCGTCCACCTCCTGTCGGGGTACATCCTCCATGTTCCCATTGTGACCTGTTCGCCGGATGGCGCGGCGCGTGCAACACTTCACGCGAGGAATGATCATCACCGAGCCAGCCCGCACCACCGTTCAACGCCAAAGCGACGGCACCCGCACCTCGGAGGGAACCGTCACCATCCTCATCGTCGACGACCATCCGCTCGTCCGCGAAGGCCTCAGCCGGGTGGTGGCCGCCGAGCCCACGTTCCGAGTCGTCGGTGAGGCCGATTCGATCGAGCAGGCGCTGTCGCTCGAGCTCGACGACGTCGACGTGTGCACCCTCGATCTCTCGTTGCCGGGCATCGGGGGCATCGAAGGGATCCGCGCCCTTCACGAGAGGTGGCCGACGACCCGCATCCTCGTGCTCACCGTGCACGGCGAGGAGTCCCACGCGCCCTTGTGCGCGAAGCGCGGTGCATCCGGGTTCCTCTCCAAGACCGCGTCACCGAACGAGATCCGCGCGGCCATCGCCACGCTCGCCGACGGGGGTCGTCACTTCAGCAGTTCGACGCCCACCGAGGTCGCGGCGGGCGCAGAGATGCGCCCGAGCGCGAGAGAGCTGCAGGTGCTGCTGCTGCTCGCCCAGGGGCAACGCATCACCGACATCGCCCGCACGATGGGCCTCAGCGTCAAGACCGTCAGCACCCACAAGATGAAGCTGCAGCGCAAGCTCGGTGCGAGCAACACCGCTCAGATCATCGGGATGGCTCGCACGCAAGGCATCCTGCCCTGAGGGCGTGGCTCGTGTTGGGGCTCGCCGCGAGCCTGGCGGCTGGATGCTCGACCCCACCGCGGCTCAGTACCGACACCCTCACCCCGCTGCGGGTCCACGACACGGCGGACTCAGTGCCGCCGGGGGGTGACTCGACGCCGACGAGCTTGCCGCCGTCGACGAACGGGCTGCCGCCCTCGCCCACGGGGCTCCCGAGCACGGTGGCCTCCGTTGGCCGCCACACGAAGTTGAAGTGGGGCAACTGGCGCTTCGACCAGGTTCCGCCGCTGGCGATCAGTTCCGAGCGCGGCACCGGCTGCGGGAGCACCGGCAACATCGGCGAAGTGATCCCTGACGGAGTGTGGAACGTGCTCGTCGGCGACGGCTCCGGTGCGGATCGCTTCTTCACCGCGACCAACATCACGGTCGACGTCCGGTGCGTGTACACCGGGTTGATCGGACAGCAGCGGTGGAACGCCGCATGTGCGCCGGACCCGGCCGCGCAGGCGTGCGTGGGCCAGTCGCCCGGCTGGTTCGTGGTCAACGCCAGCCGCAGGCTGCGCACGATGCCCGTCTCGCCCTCGTTGACGCACGGTGTCGGCGCGCTCGGCACATCGCCGTGCCCTGCGGCACCCAACGATCTCCAGGCATCGAACGCGCCATGGCGCTTCATGGACAGTTGGATCATCGTGGACGTGGGCATCGTCACCACGGTGGTGTCCGCGTGCCCCACGGACTGACGACGGCCCGAGTCGCGTTCGCAACGTTGGCCGCGGCGACGGCGGTGGCCGCCTGCAATTTCACGCCGACGCGACCGGCGGCGCAGGGCACCGCACCGTCGGGCCTGTCGCTGCCAGCATCGGACACCACCGCACCCGACACGACCCCACCCGACGCGACCGCACCGGACACGGCCGATGCAACGACGGCACCGCGCACGACGGCTCCGGAAACGACCGCTCCGGAAACGACCGCTCCCGACGTCACCTCCGGCGGCCGGCTCGCGCTCGACGAGCTGGCCCGGGTCACCGTCGAGAAGGAGCACCCGACCGGCTACGTGCGCGACCTCTTCGGCTATCCCGCCGACTTCGGTCACGGCTGCGACACCCGGGCGATGGTGCTCCTTCGCGATTCGTTGCGCACGCCGGTTGTGAAGCCTCGGGTCTGCACGGTGGTGTCGGGCGAGTGGGTCTCGGTCTACGACGGTCGATCGTTCGCGGCGGCGGCCGACGTCGAGATCGATCACGTCGTCGCCCTCAAGGAGGCCTGGGATTCCGGCGCGTGGGCGTGGGGCTCGGCCAAGCGCCACGCATTCGCCAACGACATCGTCGACGTCCGCACGCTGCGGGCGGTGAGCAAGACATCGAACCGCGACAAGGGCGACAAGGATCCGTCGAACTGGTTGCCGCCCAACACCGGCGACGTGTGCTCGTACGTAGGCGATTGGGTGACGATCAAGGTGCGATGGGGTCTCTCGATGGATCAGAGCGAGTTCGGACGGATCCGCAACCTGCTGAAAGGACCGTGCCTGGAGCTGCGCGTCGCAGACTTCGTGGCGATCCCCGCCGAGCTCGGTTGATTCGACGCGGAATCCGTCCCCGGACCAAACGAATGGTCGCGCTGCGGCGTGTCGTCCGCAGCGCTCGGAACTCCGCGCGTGCCTCGCCGCCCGATCGGCGTCGGCCGCCCGCCCGAGCCGTTGCGCGGTCGGATTCGCACCACTTTTGGGGGGTGGAGCGAATCCGACCGACGCAGACGAACGTACCGATCAGCCGGCCGGGTGTTGCACGTCCCACGGCGCCACCCAGTCGCCCTGCACCCGCAGCTCGACACCCGCGTCATCCTCGATCACCCGGCACACGGTCATCTCGCCGGCACCGTCGCCATAGCGCTGGGCGGCCTCGGCGAATCGAGCATGTGCAGCGGTGGTCAATTCGGCGCGAGTCCCCACCTCGTCGAGCAGCTGCGCGATCAACCCGAGGTCCTTCAGGCACAGGGCGAGTCGGAACGACGGGTCGTAGTGGCCGGCGAAGATCGACGGCACATCGTGACGCATCACGAAGCTCTCTGCGGCACCGCCCTCCATCGCCGCCCACCACACTTCGGGTTCGAGGCCGGCAACCTTGGCGGCAACCATCGCCTCACCGATCGCCGCCGCATGGATGAACCACAGCTGGTTGTTCACCAGCTTGGCGACGTACCCGTTCCCGTACGCACCGACGCGCCGCGTCACGCCCACCGCGTCGAGAACGGGTTGCACGCGGGCGATCGCGGCATCGGATCCACCGACGAACAGGATCATGTCGCCGCGGATGCACGAGTCGAGCGAACCCGTCACTGGGGCGTCCACCGCCGCGCCACCCGCGGCCTCGAACTCGGCTCCCAACGCACGCATCAGTGAGGGCGTGCTCGTCGTGAGATCGATCCATGTTCGTGCGGTGCAGTCGCCGGCGAGCAATCCACGCTCGCCGCGCACGACCTGCTCGATCTCCTTCGGCCCGAACACCATGGACATCACGACGTCCACGCTCTCGACCATCTCGGCCGGGTCGGCACACCACGTGGCCCCAGCTGCCACGAGCGCTGCGCCTGCCTCGCGACGGATGTCGTGGACGAACAGTTCGTTCCCGGCACGTTGCACGTTGCGAGCCGCGGCGCCGCCCATGTTGCCCAGCCCGATGAAACCGACCTTCATTCCGCCCTCCATGTGCTCGGGATCGCGCGAGTCTGTCAAACGGACGAGCCCAGCCCGTCTCGACCTGCGCCTTCACCGCTCACTCCCGACGCGCCAGGCTCTGTCGGCTCGATGACGGTCCATGTGTCGTCCACGTGATGGTGACCCGCAGCGTTTTCGTCGATGATGTCACCAGGAACCCCCCGCTGTTGGCGGACCTCCTGGTCGCCACGGCGATCGCCCATGCACCGGATCGCGGGAGTCGGTGCGTGGGCGATCGAATTCTTCGCGCGGAGTGATGTATTTCACGCAGAGTGATGTAGCGTAGCCACCACGCGGAACGGTATTCACGGTGGT
>JAYVMH010000306.1:0-5600 GCA_043759015.1 Actinomycetota bacterium | reverse complement strand
ACGCCGATGCTGGAGAGCATCACGATCATGAACGCAGCGGCGAAGACCGGCGCGACCTTCTGCAAGCCCTTCAACTCGGAGATCTCACGAGTGTGGCGCCGCTCGTAGATCATGCCGACGAGAAGGAACAGGGCGCCGGTGCTGAGGCCGTGGTTGATGTTCTGCAGCACACCGCCCGTGATCGACTGCGACGTGAGCGCGAACGTGCCGAGCACGATGAAGCCGAGATGCGCGACCGACGAGTACGCGACCAAACGCTTGAGGTCGGTTTGCATGGTGGCCGCGATCGCACCCCACAGGATGCCGATCGTCGCCAGCGTGAGGAACAGCGGCCTCGCCCAGACGGCCGCCTCGGGGAAGAGGTACACGCCGAACCGGAGCAGGCCATAGGTGCCGAGCTTCAGCAGCACACCGGCCAGGATCACCGATCCACCCGTGGGTGCTTGGGTGTGCGCATCCGGCAGCCACGTGTGCAGGGGGAACAGGGGCACCTTGACGGCGAACGCGATGGCGAACGCGAGGAACAACCATCGCCCCGTGCTGCTGGCGAAGTTGGCGTGCTCGGCGAGCTTGATCAGGTCGAACGTGACCTTGCCGTTGTCGGCCTTGCCGAGCACAGCGGTGGCGATGATGCCCACGAGCATGAACGCCGAACCGACCATGGTGAAGAGGAAGAACTTCGTCGCGGCCTGCACGCGCTGGTCGTAACCCCAGCCACCGATGAGGAAGTACATCGGCACGAGCACGATCTCGAAGAAGACGAAGAACAAGAAGAGGTCGAGGCTGATGAAGCTGCCCATCACGCCGGCTTCGAGGATCAGCATCCAGGCCAGGTAGCGCTTGTGGTCGTGGTGCGGGTCGACACCCGCGATCACCAGCGGGAAGAGCACACCCGTGAGCACCACGAGGAAGATCGAGATGCCGTCCACGCCGAGGTGCCACGAGATGCCCCATGCCCGGATCCAGGGATGTTCGCTGACGAACTGGAACCCGTCGGCGCTCTTCTTGAAGGCGAAGAGCGTCCAGAGTGCGAGCCCGCCGGTGAGCACGCTGCTGATCAACGCGGTGACCTTCACCAGATCGGGCTGGCGCTCAGAGATGATCGCCACGAGCAGCGCGCCGACGACCGGCACGAGCACGAGCATGGCGAGGATCGGGAACTGGGTCACAGGATGCCCCTGACGATGATGAACCAGGTGAGCAGCAGGACCACGCCGACGGCGATCGCGGCGGCGTAGTTGCGGATGTTGCCGCTCTGCACCTTGCGAACCTGTCCGGCCGTCGCCTGCACCGTGGTGCCCGCACCGTTGACGGCGCCGTCGATGAGGTGGGCGTCGGCCCACGCAACCCCGTCGAAGGCCTTGCGTCCCGGGCCCCCCATGAAGGCGCTCACGGTCCGGTCGTAGTGCCACGCATCGGCCAGGATCGCGGGCTCGAAAGGCTTCACCCGCTTGAAGTAGTACACGGCGTATGCCACCGCGATGCCGAGCAGGCCCATCGCGACCGCGAGGAGCGCGAACGGCAGCTTCAGCTTCGCGGTGGTGGTCTCGTGGACGCCGAGCACCGGCTCGAGCCATGTGGCGAGTCGTTCGGTGCTCGCCTTGAACGGCAGGTTGATGACGCCACCGGCGAACGAGAGCACCGCAAGGGCGACGAGCGGGAACACCATCATCCACGGGCTCTCGTGCGGCGCCGAGTCGTGTACGTTCGATTCCTCGTAATCGCCGTGGGCACCGTGCTCCTCGTGCGCGTCGTGCCAACGAGCCTCGCCGTAGAAGACCATGATCACCTGACGGGTCATGTAGAAGGCGGTGAGCAACGCGGTGACGAGGCCGACGGCCCACAGCGCGGGGCTCTTGTCCCACGCGGCGAGGAGGATGTCGTCCTTGCTCCAGAACCCCGAGAACGGTGGCACCCCGGCGATGGCCAACCAGCCGACGATGAACGTGCCGAACGTGATCGGCATCCACTTGCGCAACGCGCCCATCTTGCGCATGTCCTGCTCGTGGTGCATGCCGTGGATCACCGAGCCGCTGCCGAGGAACAGCAGCGCCTTGAAGAACGCATGCGTGACCATGTGGAAGATCGCCGCCGTGTACGCGCCGGAGCCGACGGCGAGGAACATGTAGCCGAGCTGGCTGACGGTGGAGTAGGCGAGCACCTTCTTGATGTCGTTCTGCGACACCGCGACGGTCGCCGCGAACAATGCGGTGGCCGCGCCGACGATCGCAATCACCGTGGGCGCATACGACGACGCGACGTTGAGCACCGGGCTCATACGGCACATCAGGTACACGCCGGCGGTGACCATCGTCGCCGCGTGGATCAACGCCGACACAGGAGTGGGGCCCTCCATCGCGTCGGGCAGCCAGAGGTAGAGGGGCAACTGCGCGCTCTTGCCGCACGCACCGACGAAGGCGAACAGCGCGATCGCGGTGGCCGTCGATTTCGAGAGCGACCCGGCCGCACCATTGATGTGGAGGTAGTCGAGCGAACCGACCGCCCAGAAGGCGAAGAACATCGCCATCATGAACCCCCAGTCGCCCACCCGGTTGGTGACGAAGGCCTTCTTGCCGGCGGTGGCCGCACTGTCCTTCTCGTGCCAGAAGCTGATGAGGAGGTACGAACAGGTGCCCACGCCCTCCCAACCGAGGAACGTGACGAGCATGTTCGAGCCGAGGACGAGCATGAGCATGCTGAACGCGAACAGGTTCAGGTACAGGAAGAACTTGCTGAACCGGTTGTCGCCGTGCATGTAGCCGACCGCGTAGAGATGGATCAGCGCGCCGATGCCGGTGACGAACAGGCACATGGTGATGCTCAGCGGGTCGGTGAGGAAGGCGAGATCGACCTTCAGCCCACCGACGGCGACCCACGAGAACAACCGCTTCACCTGTTGCGTGCGTGCCGACGCATCGAGCGACATCAGGTCGACGAACACACCAGACGTGATCACGAACGACACGGCAACCATGGCGGTGGCGAAGTAGCCGGCCACCGGATCTCCGAGCTTGCGGCCGAACAGGAGGATGACGAGGAACCCGAACAGCGGCAGTGCAGGGATCAGCCAGACGACGTCGAGCATCACATCAACCCTTCAGCTCGGCGAGATCGTCGGTGGTCGCGTTCGGCTTGCGGCGCAGGATCGAGACGATGATGCCCAGACCGACTACCACCTCCGCAGCGGCGACGACCATCACGAAGAACACCGTCGTCTGGCCACCGATGTCGCCCAGCTTGCGGGCCATCGCGACGAACGTGAGGTTCACCGCGTTGAGCATCAGTTCGATGCACATGAACAGCACCAGCGGGTTGCGGCGCACGAGCACACCGACCACGCCGATCGAGAACAGCACCGCCGCGAGCACGAGGTACCACGTGGTGGTGGGCACGATGTCGGCGAGCATCAGGACGCTTCCCCCTCGAAGTCGGCCTTGCGCGGCTTGCGGGCGAGCATCACGGTGCCGACGACCGCGATCACGAGCAGCACCGAGGTGAGCTCGAACGCGAGGACATGACCGCTGAACAGATCGCGGGCCAGGGCCTTGATGTTGCCGTCGTGGATCGGGGTGTCGTTGGCGCCGTTGATGTCGTTGGCGCCGTTGGCGCCGTTGACCACCAGGCCGCGGCCCCGCGTGGCGAGGTGGGCGTTGCGCGACACGATGACGGCTGCGGACAGGAGGCCCATGATGCCCATGCCCACGAACGCAGCCACAGGACGCTGCAGGCGGAACGGCTCGATGCGCAGGTTCTCTGCGTTGTCGACGCCGAGCAGCATGATCACGAACAGGAACAGCACGACGATTGCACCGGCGTAGACGATGACCTGCACGGCGGCGAGGAAGTTGGCCTGCTGGGCCACGAACAGCACCGCGACACCGAACAGGGTGGCGATCAGGCTGAGCGCGGCATGGACCGGGTGCTTGCTGGCCACGACCCCGATTCCCCCGCCCAGCACCATCGCGCCGGCGACGACGAACACGAACAGCTCCATCAGCGGGTCACCGACTTCACGGTCTTGTCGGCCACCGGCGTGTCGGCGTCGGCCTGCTTGGGCTCCGCCGGTCGGACGCCGTACCCGAGCTCGCCGCTCCAACCGATCTCGCCCACGAAGTCGGCATCGCCGCCCGAGGCCGTGGCACGCATCCATCCGCTGGTGTTCAAGTCCTCGCCGGCGCGCCAGTCCTCCCAGGGCAACTGCTTGGGCCTGCCGTCGTCGCCGACGAGCAGTTCGGCCTTGGTGTAGACGGCATCGCGACGATTGGTGAAGCTGAACTCGAAGAGCTTGCTCTCCGTGATCGCCTCGGTGGGGCACGCCTCTACGCAGAGGTCGCAGTGAATGCAACGCAGGTAGTTGATCTCGTAGACGAAACCGAACCGTTCCCCGGGCGAGGTCGGCTCCTGCGGATCGTTGTCCGCGCCACGAACGTAGATGCACTTGGCCGGGCACACACCTGCGCACAACTCGCAGCCGATGCACTTCTCCATGCCGTCCTCGTACCGGTTCAGCACATGGCGGCCGTGGAGGCGCTCGGGCTTGGGGACCTTCTCGTCGCGCCCCTCCACCGGCTTGCCGCGCTTCGCCACGCGGCCGCCCGAGTACGACGTGGTGACGCGGGTGCCACCGAAGATGCGGTGCTGCCTGATCGTGACGAGGAATCCGTCGAGATAACCCATCAGAACATCGCCCCGTCTCGCTCACGGTTGCGGGAACTGACCTTGATGGCGAGGGTCAGCAACGAGTAGGCGCCACCGAGCACGACAACGCTCACCACGCCGACCGCTGCCCGGTTCCAGCCTTCGTCCTGACCGACACGGAACGCTGCGAGCAACATGAACCAGCCGAGCGCCAACGGGATCAGCACCTTCCAGCCGAGGTTCATCAACTGGTCGTAGCGGAGGCGGGGCAACGTGGCCCGGAACCACACGTACATGTACAGGAACACCAACACCTTCAGCAGGAACCACACGGACCCGGTGAGCGGCCCGAGGTGCAGGTTCACCGTCGTGTCGCCGAGCTTCAGCGGCTGCGGGCCGCCGAAGAAGAGCGTGACGATGACGGCGCTCATGGTGATGGTGTTCATGAACTCGGCGAGGTAGAACAGCGCGAATCCGAAGCTGGCGTACTCGGTGTTGAAGCCACCGACGAGCTCCTGCTCGGCCTCGACGAGATCGAAGGGCGGACGGTTGAGCTCCGCCGTGGCGGCGATGAGGAACACGACGAAGGGCACCACGCCCGTGGCGATCACGTGCCACTTGGTGAGGCTCGTCTGCGCCGCCACGATGCCGTTGGTGCTGAGGGTGCCGGCAACGAGGATCACCGCGGCAAGGCTGAGGCCGAGGGCCGCTTCGTAGCTGATCATCTGCGCCGACGCCCGGACCGATCCCAGGAGCGGGTACTTCGAGCCCGAGCTCCAGCCCGCCAGCATGATGCCGTAGATCGCGATGCTGCTGAGCGCGAGCAGCAGCAGCACACCGATCGGTGGGTCGGCCAACTGCAGTTTGGTGACGTAGTGACCGAGATGGATCGAGCCGTCCTTGCCATTGCTGAAGTCGCCACCGATGGGGATGACGCTCCACACCAGGAACGCGGGCACGAA
>JAYVMH010000305.1:0-12377 GCA_043759015.1 Actinomycetota bacterium | reverse complement strand
CCAACGCCACGTTGCAACCGCGGGCGAAGCCCTCGTTGGTGGCATTGACCACGACGCGGATCTCAGGGTGTTCGGCGCGCACGCGCGCGACGACGTCGTCCTTGGACGCGTTGTCGACGAGCACGATCTCGAGCACGTGGCCATCGCGTTCGGTGCACAGCAGCGCCTCGAGGCACCGCATCGTGACCGCGCCGCCGTCGTAGTTGAGGACGACCACCCGCACCGCTGCCACGACGGCTGCCGATCAGCCCGTGAGACCGAGCGCGCGCCGCGTGTCGGCGATCATCGCCACCAGCCCGTCTCGCAGGCTGACGGTCGGGTCCCACGACAGCATCGTTCGCGCGCGGTCGATGTCGGGGCGGCGACGGACGGGGTCGCCCTCGCGTTCGGCAGGCAGCGGCCGGGTGACGATCTCACTCATCGAGCCGGTGAGCTCGAGCACGAGTTCGGCCAGGGCGCGCATCGAGATCTCTGCCGGGTTGCCGATGTTGAACGGCCCGGCCAATCCGCTTTGCATTGCGGCGACGATCCCGCCCACCTCGTCGTCCACGAAGCAGAAGCTGCGCGTCTGCGAGCCATCGCCGAACAGCGTGACGGGGTCGCCGCGCAACGCCTGGGTGATGAAGTTGGTCAGCACGCGGCCATCGTCGGGACGCATCCGCGGACCGTAGGTGTTGAAGATCCGGATGATCACGGTGTCGGTACCGAGGTGGCGGCGGTACGCCGATGTGATCGCCTCTGCGAATCGCTTCGCCTCGTCGTAGCAGCTCCGCGGACCGATGGGGTCCACGTTGCCCAGGTACGTCTCCGGCTGCGGGTGCACCGCGGGGTCGCCATACACCTCGCTCGTGGAAGCCAGCAGGAAACGAGCCTGCTCGCTCGTCGCCAGTTGGAGGAGGTGCTTGGTGCCGTTGCTGCCCACGTCGAGGATCTGCAGCGGGATCGTCGCGAAGTCGGCCGGCGAGGCGGGACTGGCGAGATGGTAGATCTGATCGATGGTGCCGACGTCGGGCAAGGCTTCGGTGATGTCGTGCTCGACGAACCGGAACGACGGGTGGTCGAAGGCGTTCGCAAGGTTCGCGCGGCGCCCGGTGACGAGGTTGTCCACGCCGACCACCGCGTGCCCTGCCGCGAGCAGCCGGTCGCACAGGTGGGATCCGATGAACCCTGCAGCACCGGCGACGAGCGTTGTCATCGGCCGACGCCTTCGAGCCGGAGACCGGCCTTGGCCGCCGCCGCCTGGTCGAGCACGTTGCGCGTGTCGACGACGCCGTCGCCCCGCAACCGTGCCGCAACCCCGACAAGATCCGCGCCGAGGAACTCCGACCACTCGGTGAGCACGACGAGAGCGTCGGCGCCATCGCACGCCTCGAGCGCCGCCGGCACCTGCGTGAGGCCCGGCATCGACACCTTCGCCTGCGGGTCGTACGCCCGCACCGATGCGCCGGCCTCGACCAGGCGGGCGACGATCGCGACGGCCGGCGAGTCGCGCACGTCGTCGGTGTTCGCCTTGAACGCGAGGCCCCACACCGCGACCGTGCGACCGGCGAGATCGCCGCCGACCGCCCGTTGGACCTTGGCGACCATCCGATCGTGCTGCTCGCTGTTGCTGGCGATCACACCGCGCAGCAGCTTGAAGTCGTACCCGCCCTGTTCGGCGATGCTGACGAGCGCCCGAGTGTCCTTCGGGAAGCACGAGCCGCCCCAGCCGGGCCCCGGACGCAGGAAGTCCTGGCCGATGCGACGATCGAGCCCGAGGCCCTTGACGACATCGAGGATGTCGGCGCCGACCGCTTCACACACCGCCGCGATCGCGTTCACGAAGCTGACCTTCGTGGCCAGGAACGCGTTCGCCGCGTACTTGATGGTCTCGGCGGAAGCCGGACTGGTGATCAGGATGGGCGTGTCCACCGATTGATACAACGCGGCGACGCGCAGACCGGCCTCCTCGGAGTCGGTGCCGATGACGACGCGATCAGGTCGGAGGAAGTCGCTGATCGCGGAGCCCTCGCGCAGGAACTCGGGGTTGGACACCACGGTGATGTCGGCGCGGTCGATGATGCGTTCGACGATCGCGGCCGATCCGACCGGCACCGTCGACTTGTTGACCACCACCGCCGACGGTTCGAGGGCCGGCGCGATCGCGGCCGCGGCGGCCTCCACGTAACTGAGGTCCACCGACCCGTCGTCGGCCTGGGGTGTGGGCACGCACAGGAACACGAGCTCGGCACCGCGAACCGCGACCTCGCCGCCGAGCACGAAGCTCAGACGGCCGGCTTGCACACCCTCGCGCACCAGCTCGGCGAGGCCTGGCTCGTAGAACGGCACCGAGCCCGCGAGCAGCGTGGCGACTCGCGCCGCGTCCACGTCGCCACACACCACCCGATGACCGAGATGGGCGAGGCACGCCCCGGTGGTGAGCCCCACGTACCCGGTGCCGACCACGGCGACCGCGACGCTCATTTCGCGTTGTCCGGCGAGGCGACACGGCTGGCAAACATGCGCACGCATGCTACCGACGGGAGCACGCGCTACCCCGGTTGTAGGCTCGTTCGCCGGAGGTGGGACATGACGGTCCTCGTCACCGGCGGCGCCGGCTACATCGGTTCGCACACCGTTCGCCGGCTTCGCGAGCTCGGCCGCGACGTCGTGGTGCTCGATACTCTCGAGCTGGGCCGCGCCGAGTCGGTGATCGACGCAGAACTGGTGGTGGGCGACATCCGCGACGCGGCGCTGGTCACCGACATCTGTGCGCGCCGCGGCGTCCGTCAGGTGGTGCACTTCGCCGCCTACAAGGCCGTCGGCGAGTCGATGACCCAACCGGCGCGGTACTGGCGCAACAACGTCGCCGGCTCCGTCGACCTGGTGGAAGCGCTCCTCGCTGCGGGTGTCGACCAGATCGTGTTCTCCAGCAGCTGCTCGGTGAACGGCACGCCGACCACCGTGCCGGTGCGTGAGGATGCAGCGATCCATCCCGAGAGCGTGTACGCCGAGACCAAGGCGATGGTGGAACGGATCCTCGGCTGGTACGGCGACACCCACGGGCTGCGTGCGGTGAACCTTCGCTACTTCAACGCCGCGGGCGCGAGCAGCGACGGGCGGATCGGCGAGGACTGGACGCACTCGCAGAACCTCGTGCCGTTGGTGATGAAGGCCATCCTCGGCAAGCGGCCGACGCTGCAGGTGTTCGGCGACGACTACCCCACTGCGGATGGCACGTGCATTCGCGACTACATCCACGTCGAGGATCTCGCGGACGCGCACGTGAGGGCGTTGGACTACCTCGGTGGTGGAGGCGCCACGGTGGCGCTCAACGTCGGCACCGGGGAGGGCACCAGCGTGCTCGACGTCATCCGCATCACCGAACGGATCACGGGTCGCACCGTGCCGTACGAGATCACCGGTCGAAGGGCGGGCGATCCAACGTCCACGTACGCCGATCCTTCGACGACCGCCACCACGCTCGGCTGGAGCGCACAGCAGGGCATCGACGAGATCATCGAGTCGGCGTGGCGCTGGCACTCGGCCCACGCCGACGATTGACCGAGCTCGACGGCTCCCTGCTACACGGCTCCCTGCTACACGGCTTCGGAGCGCTGACGGTCGAGCCAGCCGAGCAGGATCGCGACCGCGCGAGGGTCGTGTCGCAGCCGATGGCCGGCACCGTCGATCAAGCGCAGCTCCGCCGCGCCGTGGGCCTCCGCGAGTTGTCGGGCGTCGGCCGTCGGCACACTCTCGTCGTCGTCGCCGTGCATCACCAGCATCGGACGCGGCGCGCAACGGCGGGCCGCATCGCGTGGTCGGAAGCGACGGAACTCGCGGGCCCATTCGTCGAAGTGCTGAGGGAAACCGGGCGTGCGGATCGCGCCGATCTCGCGGGCGTGTTCGAGCAGCCGTCGGGGCTGCGCCGCCCAGTCGTCGAAGTCGGCTCGGGGGCTCAACAGCGCGGCGCCGCGCACGCGCGGGTCGTCGGCCGCGACGCAGGTCGCGATCGATCCGCCCGTGTTCGTCCCGACCAACCACACGCTCGCCGGGCTGGTCTCCTCGATGAGGTGATCGATCGCCGCGCGCAGGTCGTCGACCCATCCCTGGAGCGAGAAGTCGCCCTCGCTGGAGCCGCAGCCGCGGAAGTTGAACGTCATCGCCACCCAGCCGAGCTCGTTGGCGACGCGATCGATCAGCTCCGGAAACGTCCCCGCACTCTGACGTGCGTCGAGTGGTCCGATCGGGAAGCCGTGACACAGGATCAGCCCCGGCAGCGCGCCGTGCCGACCCGGAGGCCGAGCCAGGTAGCGCGCCAACTTCAGCGAGCCGGATTGAAAGCTGCCGTTCACCGTGCGGGCTACGCCCTCGGCTTGCGGTGGCGCCGTGTGGCACCGGGCGCGGCGAGCGTGTACCCACGGTTGCGCGCCTCGGCCAGGGTGTCGGGTCCGAAGCTGGCACCGACCTCGCTGCCCACGATCTCGTCGATCACGGCCGTGTCGGTCCACGCGTCGAGGTCGTAGACGAGTTGCGTCCGCTTGTCGCCGAGAAAGCGCGAGTGCTCGAAGCGAGAAGGCCGTTCCATGTCGTCGACGCTACTCGCACCATGGCACATCGGGGAAGCTCGGTAGAGTTGGCGCCCATGTCACGGGTGCGGATCCAACTTGTCGTGTACCGAAACGAGTTCACCGCCTTCCACCGCACGGTCACCGCCGTGCGGGCCTGCATCCGCCATGCCGTCGACCACCACATGGTCGAGGCCGCCGTGGTCGCGATCGGCGACTGCTCCCCCACTCCGTCGCTCGAGCCTTCGCAGATCGCCGCGCTCACTGAGGAGCTGGACGGTGTTGCGTCGTCGACCTACACCTTCTTCGACGCCAACCTCGGCTCGGCCGGCGGTTCGAACCGGCTCGCCGCCGAGGGCGACGAGGAGTTCATCTGGGTCCTGAACCCCGACACGTACCCGTCTCCGTCGTGCCTGTCCATCCTTGTCGACGCCGTCGGAGCCGATCGCGTCGGCGCGTGCGACGCGCGCCAGTTGCCCATCGAGCACCCCAAGGCATACGACCTCACCACGGGAACGGCGCACTGGCTCACCGGCGCGTGCATGCTCATCCGACGGGAGGCGTTCGAGGCGGTCGACGGTTTCGACGGACACCACTTCCCGATGTACTGCGACGACGTCGACTTCTCCTGGCGGCTCCGCCATGCGGGATGGACCATCCGCACGGCGCCCCGGGCGACGGTGTTCCACGACAAACGGCCCGGTTCCGAAGGTCTGCCCACAGGATCCGAGTACGAGATGGAGTCCGGCGCGCTCGCCCGGCTGAAGCTGGCCCGCCGCTACTGCCGACTCGAACTCGAACGCCACGAGCTCGCGAACTTCGAACGCTCGCCCATCGCTGCGCTCAGTCGCGCGGGCGCAGAGTTCCGCCGGCTGGAAGCTGCGGGCGACCTGCCAGCACCGATGCCGACGGCAACGACAGTGGCCGACATGGAGCACGAGTACTACGGCCCCCACCGCTTCCGGTACGCCCCGTGACGCCGTACGACCCGCAGCAACCGCCGGCCGGCACACCGCTCGGCGACCTGTTCCGCCTGGTTCCCGAGCAGTGGGAGGCAGGCGAGGCCAGCAGTGTGTTCCTTTCGGTGGCGGTACGAACGCAGGGGACGCGATCCACCCTCACCGACACGCTCACCTGTCTGGCGGCGCAGACATGCGCCGACCTCGAGGTGCTGCTCTTCGTCGACACGGTGTCGGACGAGCACGAAGCGTTGGTGCGCATGCAGCTCGAGCCGTTCGACGAGACGTTCCGGGCCCGAGTGCGGGTGGAGCGGCTGCGCGCGGGCAATCGCGTTGCCCCGTTGAACCTTGCGATCGAGCTTGCACGTGGCCGCTATCTCGCCGTGCTCGACGACGACGACCTCGTCTTCGCGAACTGGGCGGAGGACTTCCTCGCGTGCGAGACGCCGGGGCGCATGCTCCGCAGTCGAGCAGTGGAGCAAGAGGTGCGGCTCGGCGAAGGTGGGGTGAGCGACTTCGAAGCGGTGTCCGGTTTCGTGGCGCCGTACGCCGAAACGTTCGATCTGATGCAGCACGTCGGGGTGAACCACTCGCCGATCCACACGTTGGCGTTTCCCGTCGCGTTGTTGCGCCGCCTCCAACTGCGCTTCGACCCCGACCTGTCGGTGCTCGAGGACTGGGACCTGTTGTTGCGCACCTCGCAGTGGACCGGGGTCATCGACACCCACCACTTCACCGCTCTCTACCGCAAGTGGGTCCACAGCGAGGCCTCCGTCCACAAGATCCCGAAGTCCGAGTGGGATGCCGCGACCGCTCGGGTGTTCGCCCGACTGGACGACCAACCACTCGTCCTGCCGCCCAGCAGCGCCAGCAAGCTCCATCACATGGTCCGCACGTACGAGATCGCCATCGGCCGGGCCGAACGAGCCGAAGCTCGCATCGAGGCATTGGAACGCTCGCGGGTCTGGAGGGCCACTGGTCCAGTACGCGCTGCGCTGCAGTCCCCACTCCTGCGTCGGGTGCGCCGTGCAGTCGCACGACGGTCACGGCGATGAGATACGGCTTCGGCTACGACGCGGACGGGCCTTACGGCCGCATCGTCGCGTTGCTCGGCGCGCACGTCCCGGTTGGAACCGTCGTCGACATCGGCTGCGGCAACGCCGCGATCGCGGAGCCGCTTCGCGATCTCGGTTACGGCTACATCGGAGTGGATCTCGACTCTGACACCGTGGCTGCTGTGCGTGCCCGCGGTTGGGAGGCCCACCAGCTCGACCTGTCGCGCGACGAGGAGCTCGCTGACGCCATCGCCGCTCTTGCGGCCGGCCGGACGATCGTTGCCTTCACCGCGCTCGACGTGATCGAGCACCTCCCCGCCCCACGACGCTCTCTTCGAGCGATCCACGCTGCGATGACCCGCACCGGAGCGGAATGGCTCGGCGTGTCGATCCCCAACGTCGCCCACGTCGACCTCGGCCTGAAGTTGCTCTCCGGACGCTGGGACGTGACCCCGACCGGGTTGCTGGACGACACTCACATCAGCTTGTACACCGAGGCGCGCCTGCGCGCCGACACATCGGCGACGGGCTTCGAACCGGGGCCTGCCGACGACTTCCATCGCGACGACAGCGACCAGGCCTTCCCGTCGGACCTCCTCACGATGTCGCGGTCAACTCCCCTCAGTCGACTGTTGCGGTCGGTCCGAGCGCGCGCCGACATCCATGCCACCACGAACCAGTTCGTCCGGCTGTTCCGACGCGGCGCCGCACCAGAGGCTCCTGAATCCGATCACCACTCGACGCTGCCCGACGCGCCGTTCCTCACCGTTCTCGTGCCGTGCTCGGGCCTGGCAGAGCTCCGCGACCTCGCCGCGGAGCTCTCCCGACAAACCGTCACCGACTTCGAGGTGGTCGTGCTCTCCTACGGCTCCGAGCAGCTCGACCTGGCTGCGGTTCGCTCGGCCTTCGATCAAGCGACCGTCGAACGGGTCCGGCTCGAGGTGGTGGACGGCGGCGCCCGCACGGCCGCGCTGGCGCACGGTGTGGCGGTGGCCCGAGGTCTCTACGTGAGCGTCGCCGAGCCGCGGTTCGAACTCGGGCCGGACTGGGTCGAACAGTTCCTCAGCGCCGCGGTCGACGAGGGCCCGATCGTCCACAGCGGCATCGGCGGCGTCACCGAGTCGCTGCGGTTCGACTTCGGCTCGAACCTGCGGGCACCGAGAACACCTCTGGCCACGGTGGCGATTCCGCGGGCGGCCTTCACCCAACTGGGCATCGGCTTCGACCCGGCGTTCGAAGCTCTCGAAGGCCTGGACGTCGTGCTGCTCGCAGCAACGTGGTGTGGCGTTGTCGACACCGAAGCGTTCACGGTCTTGCAGCGCAGCGCGAACGAGGAAGCGTTCACGGCCGCCCAGCAGTCGGTGGTCGCGGAGCTCCTCGCGCTGCTCGACGCCGCACCGTTGCTCTTGCCGGAAGGCAGTGCCACCCGCCTGCTGTCGACACCGGCGAGGTCGGAGCACCCGACGCGCGCTGTCGACGCCGACGCCACCCGTCAACGTGTTCTCGCCAGCCTTCACTCGCCGGGCGCACTCCAGCGCTTCGGTGCGGCGACGCGAACGGAGATCCTCGTCGGCGAGATCGACGCACAACGTGGGCGTGCCGAAGCTGCGGAGGTGGCACTGGCAGCGATGGAGCGGTCCCGCGTGTGGCGGGCGACCAAACCGGTGCGTTGGCTGATGCAGCTGCCGCTGATCCGTCGAACCGTGGGCCGACTCGTTCGGGTGCTGCGCCGCTGAGTCAGCGGATGGACGCGTCGTCGGCCTTGCCGCCAACGGCGCCGATGGCCTCGAAGTAGGCGAGATGGGCGGTGACGACGTTGACCGCATCGACGTCGTCGAGGATCTCGATCTCGTGGCGATCGGCCTCACCGAGCAGGTAGGCAACGAGCGAATCCTCGGTGATCACGACCGGCTCGGCGATGTCCTGGCGACGATCGATGACGTTTGCCGGCTGCAGCCCCTTCGAATGGAGCCAGCGCATGTGGAACTGCAGCAGGGCCTCGAGATCGTCGGGCGTCAGACGAGCTTGCGTCGCCTCGGGGAGGTACTCGGCAACGAACTCCAGCGCTTCCTCGGGGATGTAGACCGTGCGCGGCGAGACGGCATCGAGCCGGTGCGCTTCGCGACCCACCACCACGGCGGCGATCACGAACACCGCCAACGCGGCGACGACGAGATACACGAGTAGCGTGGTGGACACCGCCACCACGCTACCCGGGGACCTCAGGTCTCGACCTCAGAGGCCGATGCGCTGAGCGAGCAGCTCGCGGTGGTAGGTCGGGTCGCCGAAGAGCAGCTCGCTGCTCTTGGCCCGCTTGAAGTACAGGTGCGCGGGGTGCTCCCACGTGAAGCCGATGCCGCCGTGGATCTGGATGTTCTCGGCCGTGGCATGGAAGTACGCCTCGCTGCAGTAGGCCTTGGCCAGCGAGGCGACCGACGGCAGTTCGGCGTTCATCTCGGCCGCACACCACATGCCGTAGTAGGCCGCGCTCTTGGCCGACTCGACCTCCAGCAACATGTCGGCGCACTTGTGCTTGATCGCCTGGAACGAGCCGATCGGGCGACCGAACTGCACGCGCACCTTGGCGTACTCGACGGCCATCTCCAGCACCTTCTGCGCGCCACCGACCTGCTCGGCGGCGAGGCCGATGGCCGCGAGGTCGAGCACGGTGTTGAGGATGTTCCAGCCCTCGCCCTCGGCACCCAGCAGCGTCGCCGGCGTGTTGCTGAACTCGAGCTTGGCCTGCTTGCGCGTCTGGTCCATCGTGCTGAGCGCCGTGCGGGTGAGACCGGCCGCGTCGCCCGCGACGGTGAACAGGCTGACGCTCTCACCCGTGCGAGCGGCGACGATGATCAGGCCGGCGGTGTGACCGTCGAGCACGAACATCTTGGTGCCGCTGAGCGTCCAGCCGCTGCCGGATCCAGAGGCCTGCATCGTGATGCCGCTCTCGTCCCACTTGCCGCTCGGCTCGGTGAACGCGAGGGTGGCGGTCGTCTCGCCCGCCGCGATGCCGGGCAGGTGCGCCGACTTTGCGGCGGCATCGCCGGAGTGGATCAACGTGTTGGCCGCCAGCACGACGGTGCTGAAGAACGGCGCACACAGCAGCGAGCGACCCATCTCCTCGAGCACGATGCCGAGCTCGACGTAGGTGTAGCCGCTGCCCCCGAACTCCTCGGGGACGATCAGGCCCTGCAGGCCCATCTGCTCGCCCATCTGGCTCCAGACCGCGGCGTCGTAGCCGTTCTCGGTGTCCATCTGCTCGCGCACGGCAGCTTCGCTGCTCTTCGAGTCGAGGAACTGACGCACGGTCTTGCGCAGCTCTTCCTGTTCTTCGGTGAAGGCAAAGTTCATCGCCGAAGTCTGTCGGCCGTGGGGCTGTCGTCGCCACTCGGCGCGTGTACACTCGCGTACACATGTTGGGCATCCGCGAGCTGCGAGCCGAATTGGCCACTCACCTGCGTCGCGCGGGCGCCGGGCAGCGAGTGGTCATCTCCGTCAGCGGCCGGGCGGTGGCCCAGCTCGGGCCGGTGGAACCCGAACAGGGGCAGACGGTGCTGGCCGACCTCCTCGCTGCCGGTGCCGTCGTCGCGCCCCGCCGCACCGACGCGGGGCGGCTGGCGCCGGCGGTACCGGTGTGGAGTGGCGTGCGGCTCGACCGGGCTCTCAAGGAGCTGCGCGGGTGACGGTCTTCTTCGACACGAGCGCGGCGATGGCGTTGCACATCGAGTCGCCGCTGCGAAAGCTGGCGATCGAGTCGCTCGGCGAACCGACCTGCGTGAGTGCGATCACGCTGACCGAGGCGCTGGCGTTGATCGCCAAGCTCACCGACGAACCCGTGGTGCAAGCAGATCTCGAGGACGCGCTGCGCCTCCAGTGGGATCGCTACGCGGTCGTCCCGCTGGATCAGCGTTGCCTCGACCGGGCGGCGGATCTGCTGCGCCGGCAGCCACTGCGCCTCGCCGACGCGTTGCAACTCGCCGCCGCCGACCGCCTCCCCCGCCCGCTCACGTTCGTCACCTTCGACCCCACCCAGATCCCCGTCGCCCTCTCCCTGGGCTTCGACGTGGTGAGCAACTGACGTTCTGGCACGAGCCGACGAGGGCTGGTGGACCTACCCGGTGGTGTGGACGATGTAGACGTTGCAGGGGGCTTGCTTGGCGACGTCGAGGGGGATGCTGCCGAGCACCCGGGTGACGCCCTGCACGCGCCTGTTGCCGACCACGATCATCGAGGCGCCGAGCCGTTCGGCTTCGTAGCAGAGGGCATCGGCCGGGTCCTTCATCATCACTGCATGCGTCGCGTTCATGCCGCCGGGCAGCTCGCCCTTCAGTGAGCGGAGGAAGTCTTCACCGAGGCTGATGTTGTCGATCACCACTCGCTCGGCGCCCGCCTGGAACGTGGAGGCTTGGCGCCGCTTCAACGCCATCACCAGGTGCAGCGGCTTGCCCGTCTGCAACGCCAGTTCAGCGGCCTGCGTGGCAGCGATCTTGGCCGTCGCGCTCTCGTCGACGCCGACGATGATCTCGTCCATTCCGAGCCTCCCTCGATTCCTCCCGGCGACTGTAGTGCGGTTGGCGACGACCCCTTGGCGACGACCCCTTGGCGAGTGCCGCCGGCGCGACGGGTCAGCGAACGAGCAACCCGATGGTCGCGAAGTGGCACGCGCCGGCGAGGACCGTGAACGTGTGCCAGATCTCGTGATAGCCGAACGTGCGCGGCCACGGGTTGGGCCGTTCGCGCACGAGCACCGGGATGCCGACCGTGTAGAGGATGCCGCCGCTCATCAACAGCACCAGTTCCGCCGTCGTCAGCCGATGGACGAGCACCGGCATCGCGATCACGACGATCCAACCGAGGATGGGGTACAGCGCGTACTCGAGGATCTTCAGCCGATCGAATGCGAACTGCTTGAGCACGATGCCGAGCGCCGCGCCGACCCATGCCACGCACAGGATCGGGATGCCCCACGACAACGGCATCGCCAACAGGCACACCGGGGTGTAGGTGGCAGCGATCAGCACGAAGATCATCGAGTGATCCATGCGCTGCATGATCTCCTGCGCACGACCGCTCGTTGCCAGCCGGTGGTAGCCGGCCGACGTGCCGAACCCGAGCAACAGCCCCGCCATGTAGACCGACGCCCCGACGGTGGCCGCAGGCCCCTTGGCCGCGACGATCAGCAGGATGCCACCAGGGATCGCGGCGAAGAAGGCGACCGCGTGCATCCAACCCCGCCACGAGGGGCGTTCGGTCACAGGGGTGACGGTAAGCGAAGCCATGGAACCACCCTAGGGGCGCCGGTCGGCGAGAAGCGGTCGGTAGGGCCGAAGGTCCCTTCACGGGGGGATCGAAGCCGCTGCGAGACGGTGAGACACGGTTGGCCCTTGCAATCGAGCCGCCTCGACGGCATCGAATGCGCGATCTGGCTCCAGCGTTGCCCTTCGTGCGCCACCACGCTGTGGCAGGAACCAGGCAGCTCGGACTGGGTGTGCCCGAAGTGCGATGCGGGGCGCAAGGTGTCGTGCCCGAAGACTCGCCTGCTCACCATCGTGCCCAACCCGACGCAGCACTGGCTGACCTGACCTTCTCCCCGAACGTCACACTCGTCGCGAACGTCACACTCGTCGCGAACGTCACACTCGTCGCGAACGTCACACTCTCGCGATCGGTGGCACACGGAACCCGCCGGCGAGCTCGCCGCAGGCCTCCGCGACCAATCCGGCCACGCGGATCGCCCGTCGGTCCCGCAGGTAGGGGGCGACGATCTGCATTCCCACGGGCAACCCTTCGTCCGTCGAACCGACCGGAGCGACGGT
>JAYVMH010000304.1:0-2603 GCA_043759015.1 Actinomycetota bacterium | reverse complement strand
CACCACCGGAAGCGGCCGGTCAGTTCTGGATCGACTTCATCAAGCAGACCGCTCCGGTCTTTCGCCTTCCCACGATCGAGCAGATCACGGGCTTCATCCAACCGACGTGGCAGGCGCTGATCGACGGCGGCACGTACTGCCACGACCAGCTCACCGAGATCCTCGGCCGCCAGCGGCCCGACGTGGTGATCCAGGACAACGTCAGCGCGTTCCCTGCGCTCGTGACCGCTGGCGTGCCGTTCGTGAAGAGCGTCAGCTGCCAGCCGCTGGAGATGAAAGGTCCGGACGTCCCACCCACGTTCAGCGGGCTGCCCAGCGACGACCGCAGCCAATGGGCCGACTACCGCGCCGAGTACGAGCGCGCCCATCGGGCGATGTGGGGCGCGTTCAACGAGTGGATGCAGTCATGCGGCGCTCCCGCGCTGCCCGACCTCGAGTTCGTGCACGACGGCGACCTCAACCTGTACCTGTACCCGGAGGTGGCCGACTACACCGACCGCCGTCCGCTCGACGGCTCGTGGCACCGGCTCGATTCGTCGGTCCGTGCGACGGACGCTCCGTTCGAGATCCCGCCGGCGCTGCACACCGACGATCCGCGCAGCAAGCTCGTCTACCTCTCGCTCGGCTCGCTCGGTTCGGCCGACGTCGATCTGATGAAGCGACTGGTGGCGGTGCTCGGGCGCACGTCTCATCGCTACATCGTGTCCAAGGGGCCCCTCGCCGACGAGTACGAGCTGCCGTCGAACATGTGGGGAGCGGCGCAGGTGCCCCAGACCAACGTGCTACCGCTGGTGGATCTGGTGATCACCCACGGCGGCAACAACACCACGACCGAGGCGTTCCACTTCGGCAAGCCGATGATCGTGATGCCCCTGTTCTGGGACCAGTACGACAACGCGCAGCGGGTCCACGAGCTCGGGTTCGGTCAACGACTGGACACGTACGGCTTCGCCGACGAGGAACTGATCGGTGCGGTCGATCGACTGCTCGGCGACGAGCTGCTGCACCGTCGCATGGCCACCAACGCGGAGGTGATCCGCAGTCGCCGAGGAACGCTGATCGCGGCCGACCTGATCGAAGGCCTCACCCGCTGAGCCGGCACCCGTCCGGAACGATGCCCCTCTCCACGCAGGACACGGGGGGATAGCGTGGCCGGATGCGCCGCAACGACCGACGATCGCCGCTGGTGCTGTCGATCCTCGACGGTTTCGGGGCGATGCCGCCGGCCGAGGACAACGCCGTGTGGCTCGCCCGTGCCCCCTTGCTGCACGCCCTTCTAACCGACACCTACAGCAGCGACGGCTCGACGTACAGCGCCCGTCTCCGCGCACACGGCACCGCCGTCGGCCTGCCGTCCGATGGTGACATGGGGAACTCCGAGGTCGGCCACAACATCATCGGCGCCGGCCGAGTGTTCGACCAGGGCGCGAAGCAGGTCGAGGAGGCGTTGGGCGACGGCAGCATCTGGGGAACGGCGTGGCAGCACGTCGTCGACCGGGGACGCGACGGCCGAACGATCCACTTCATCGGGCTGCTCTCCGACGGCAACGTGCACTCGCACATCCGTCACCTGCTGGCGATGCTCCATCGTGCGGTGGCCGACGGCGCCGGCAAGGTCGTCGTGCACCCGCTGTTCGACGGACGCGATGTCGTGGACCACACCGCCGAGACGTACCTCGCCGAGCTCGAGGCCACGCTCGCCGAACTGCGGACGGCACACGGCGTGATCGCGGTGGTGGGCTCGGGTGGCGGACGGATGTCCACCACGATGGATCGCTACGAGGCCGACTGGTCGATCGTCGAGAGGGGATGGCGCGCACACGCGGTCGGCACCGCCCGGCCGTTCACGACGGCGGCGGATGCCCTGCGCACCCTGCGCGCCGAACAGCCCGGCATCAGCGATCAGTTCCTGCCGTCGTTCACGATCGTCCACGCGAACGGGGCGCCCGTCGGCGACATCGCCGCGTCCGATGCCGTGGTGCTGTTCAACTTCCGCGGCGACCGCACGATCGAGATCTACCGCGCGCTCACCGAGACGCCGTTCGACCGCTTCCCTCGGGGCGACCTGCCTGCGGATCTGCTGGTGGTGGGGCTCACGTTGTACGACGGCGACCTCGGCATCCCGGCCGAGTACCTCGTGGCGCCCGTGAAGGTGGTCGGCACCGTGTCGGAACTGATCGCCCGCGCAGGGTTGCACCAGGCCGCGATCGCCGAGACGCAGAAGTTCGGGCACGTCACCTACTTCTGGAACGGCAACCGCTCGGACAAGTTCGACGAACAGCTCGAGGACTACATCGAGATCCCGTCCGATCGGGTCCCGTTCGAGCAGCGACCGTGGATGAAGTCGGCGGAGACGGCTGACGAGGTGATCCGCTGCATCGAGTCCGGGTCGTACGAGTTCATCCGCGCCAACTTCGCCGCCGGCGACATGGTTGGCCACACCGGCGACATCGAGGCATCCGTCGTGGCCGTCGACGCGATGGACATCTCACTCGGCCGAGTGATCGAAGCAGTACGCGCGGCCGGGGGCACGCTCCTCGTCACCGCCGATCACGGCAACTGCGAAGTGCTCCACGAGCGCGACAAGAACGGTCGCACGCTGT
>JAYVMH010000303.1:0-2606 GCA_043759015.1 Actinomycetota bacterium | reverse complement strand
CCCGCACCCTCGTCGTGTCGTTCATCACCACCGGCGTCGGTGCGACGGTGATGTGCATCGCGCCGGTCTCGCGCTGAAGGTCGTGGGCCTGACCATCGTCGGCTTCGGCGCCGGCCCGATGTACCCACTGACGGTGGACGCGTTCTACGCAACCGCCGGCGAACGGCTCGACCCGGTCACGATGGGGGCGTTCTGTGCCCTGGCATCCGGTGTGGCGGTCACGCTCGGCCCGTTGGCGTTGGGCGTGCTGGCGGACGGCATCGGCCTGCACTGGGCCATCCTCGTGGTGCCGGTTCTGGCACTGATCGGCGCCGACAGTCAATATTGACCGGGTCAATATCGTGCTACCGTGATGCGCGACGAGCGAAGGAGATCCCACCATGAAGGTCCCAGCATGAAGGTCCCAGCATGAAGGCCAAGAAATGAAAGTCGGCGCATTTTTCTTCGGTGGCGTCGAGATGACCGATGCCGGCGCAGGGCTCCCGAATCCGATGGACCGCCGGTTCGACAACCAGGCGTGTTGGGACGCGACGTTGAAGTACATCGATGCTGCGGTCGAGGCCGACCAGCTCGGCTACGACAGCTTCTGGACCACCGAGCACCACTTCCAGTACGAGGGCTACGAGGTCATCCCGAACGGCATCCTGATCAGCGCCTGGATCGCCGCCCGCACCAAGAACATCCGCCTCGGCGCGATGTTCAACGTGGCGCCGCAGTGGAACCCGCTGCGGTTGGCGGAGGACTTCGCCACGATGCACAACCTCAGCGGTGGCCGGGGCATCCTCGGCGTCGGTCGCGGCACGGTGCCCCGCGAGATCCTCCACCTCAACGACTTCCACGTCTCGATCGGTTCGCACGACAACCCGGATCAGGCCGCCGACGACGCGAAGAACCGCGAGTACTTCGAGGAGCAGATGGACATCATCCGCATGGCCCTCACCCAGGACTCGTTCAAGATCGACGGCAAGTACTTCCAGCTGCCGGTCGCCGGCATCCCCGACCGAGGTGCGACCGTGCAGGAGCTGTCGCTCGTGCCGCGCCCGATCCACCCGTTCGAGATCTGGCAGGCCGCCACCAGCCCGCCCACGGTCGAGTACACACCGAAGGTGAACCACGGTGCGGTGTTCTGGAACCAGAACCCGATGTTCATCAAGCGGATGTGGGATCGCTACGGCGAAGTCCACGAACAGACGCACGGCCCCGGGCTCCGCGAGGACGAGCAGCGCATGCTCGTCGTCAGCGTGCGCATCGAGGACACGCACGAGGAGGCGATGCGCACCGCCCGCAACGGCCACGACGAGTTCTGGAAGTTCCTCGGTCCCTACGGCTGGAGCCGGGGCTACATGGGCGAGGACGGTCGACCGGTCAAGCCTGGGCTGATCCCCTCGCTGGAAGAGTCGATGAAGCAGCGCACGATCCTGGTCGGCACGGCCGAAGAGGTCGGCGAGCAGGTCCAGGAGTTCCGCGATCTCCTCGGCGTGCAGAACCTCACGCTGTTCCCGCACCTCGTCGGCGACCCGTACAGCAAAGCGGTCGAGCAGATGCAGCGGTTCATGGCCGACGTCGTTCCGTTGGTGCGATGAGCACCCAGTTCCTCATCGACCGATCGGCGTCGCTCGGCGGTGCGATCCGCGAGCGGCGCCTCGCCAACGAGCTCACGTTGGTCGCGCTGGCGGAACGATCCGGGCTCTCGCAGCCGTTCCTCTCCCAGGTCGAGAACGGACGAGCGACACCATCGATGGATTCGCTGTACCGCATCGCAACCGCGTTGGGCACGACGCCCCAGGCGTTGTTCGGCGAGCACGGCGAACCGCGCGTGGTGCCCGTCGCCGCCCGGGCCGACGACCCCGAGGTCCCGGCGATCGACACCGCCGGCGAATCGTTGCGACGGGTGCTGCTGGCAGGGAACGCTCCGTTCCACGTCATCGAGCTGGTGGGGCTCGCGACCGACTTCCTCGAGGAGTGGCACCACGACGGGTTCGAGGCGTTGTACGTCCTCGAGGGGCCGGTCGAGGTCGAGATCGACGGCACGCTCACCGAGCTCGCGACCGGCGACTTCTTCTCCTACCCGTCGAACCTGCCGCACCGGTACCGCTCGACGTTGGGCCGTCGGGCCCGCGTCCTGCTCATCGAGACCGATGTCAGCCACGCCTGACGAGCCGGTCGTCCACCTCATCCGGTGGACCGGTCCGTGGCCCGACAACGACAAGGACGCCAACCTCAAGGCCGACGTCGCGCTCTACGCGCGGACCGATCCGCTGCGCACCGTCCGCGGGTTGTCGGCGGCCACCGAGATCCCTGAAGGGGCGATCGTGCGCTACGTCCTCGCCCGCTGGGCGAGCGAGGGCGCGTCCGGCCTGCTCGAGCTCGGGCCCACCATGACCCGCCGGCTCCACGCCGTGTGCGAGACCGCGGAGCAGGCCGGCACCGACGACGAGCGGTTGGTGGCGTACCACCAGCTGCGCCAGATGCTCTCCTGGTTGCACTACCCCCTCGCCAACCCGCAGGTGTACGACACGTGACGTTCAGCCGTGACGTTCAGCCGTGACGTTCAGGCATTACGTCTACCGGTGGGCGCGACGTGTCCAGGTGAAGCGTGGTGGCCG
>JAYVMH010000302.1:0-5621 GCA_043759015.1 Actinomycetota bacterium | reverse complement strand
ATGGCTGCGCTGAACTGGTAGACCGGTCGGCGTGATCGTCGACCTCGAGCTCGTCCGTTCGATCGAGCACACCGGCGCAACCCATTGCAGCCGGCAGGCAGCGACGCTGACCGACGCCCGCTGGTCTTGCCTCGACGGTGGTGCGCTCATCGCCATGGGCGCGGGCCGGTACGTGAATCGGGCCTTCGGGCTCGGCTTCGAAGCGACGGATCCGACGTTCGTTCTCGACACCATGGAAGCGTTCTACGCGGACAGCGCACTTCCGCCGATGATCGAGGTCTCGCCATGGGTGCACGGTGACCTCGTCGTCGAGCTCCGTCGACGCGGCTACACCGTCGACGACTTCACCAGCGTCTTCGCCCACTCGCTGCGCGACATCGCTCCCCGCTCGCTCGTGCCGATCGACGTCGTCGATGTCGAGTCGGAGCCGGAATGGACCGACGTGCACGGCGCCCGGTCGCCGGTGGGGTCGCCCGCCCGAGCGGTCTCCGACGAGTTCTGCGCCGCCATGCGCTCGATGCCGCATTCGGTCGATCTGCTCGTCCGCCTCGACGGCATCGGCGTCGCCGCGGCGACGTTCACCCGGCTCGGCGACATCGCCTGGTTCGGCGGGGCGGGCACGAGGCTCGAGCAGCGTGGCGTCGGCTTGCAGTCGGCGCTGATCATCGAGCGGTTGCACCGATCGCGGGCACTCGGTTGCTCGCTCGCGGTCGCCACCGCTGCCCCCACCGGGCCGTCAGCGAGGAACCTGTTGCGCGCCGGGTTCCAACTGCTCCAAACGCGGACCGTCCTGTCGCGGAGGTGACCTCAGCCCACCACGCGAACGCACCCGAGGACGGGGTCGACCTCGACAATCGCCCCGTCGGCGAGGTCGAGCGCGCCCGTCGCGCCGATGACGGCCGGGATGCCGAGCTCACGAGCCAACACCGCCGCGTGCGAGAGCGCGCCCCCGTCGGCCGTGACGACCGCGCCGGCGATCATCAACACCGCGTTGAACGAGGGCGAGGTGGCCCGCACCACCAGCACATCGCCGGACTCCATGGCCTCGATCGCTTCCTCGGGCGTCGAGGCCCGACGCACACGGCCGCGATAGGTCGCGGACCCGATGCCGACGCCGGTGAGTCCGTCCGCCGATTCTGCACCGGCCATGCCCATCAGCGCGATCGCAGTCTGGACCATCGCGACCATCTCGTCGAGCGGCGGCGGCAGCACCGACAACGGCGGCGGCGGCGGTTCGGCGGGACCCAACGTCGTGGGTGGGGTCAGCAGCGAGGCCGCCGCACGCGCCGACGCGCGGCGGGCGAGCTCGGCAGCGCCCGGACCGCCGGTCGCGAGCGCGACCCGCGCTTCGTCGGGTGTCAGTTCGAACGCGTGGTCGGCCTCGGATGCTCGGCCTGCCGACACGAGACGCGCCCCGGACGCGAGCACGCCGCGGCGCAACAAGCCGGCCGGCCACTGGCACGTCAGCGGCCCGTTGTCGTCGCGCATGTCCATCACCGACCGCGCGTCCTCGAGCAGCTCGGCCAACGCGGCTCGTTGAGCCGGTGACGCTGTCGCCATCACGTCGGCGATCGCCGACTCGTGCGACTCGACGACGGGCACTTCGGCGTCGATGATCGACCGCAGCAGCATTCCGGGAAGTTCCTGCAACGTCAGACCGTCGATGTCGTAGCGGGTGACGACACGGTGTCCACGCTCGGCCAGGTGCTCCGCCAGCAACGCCGTTGCCTCGGGCGAAACGGCACGCACCTCGTCGAGGGTGCTCGGACGTGCTCCCGCGGCGTCGATGATGCGACGCAACGCGACGAGCCGCACGAGGGGAGCCGAGGTCGACGGCGATGCGTTCGCCAACGCTCGTATCGCACGTTCAGCGGGTACACCAGCCGCAATCGCGTGGTGAAGGAATCGAGCGATGGGCCCGAGGTCGTAGCCGTGCAGCCAGAAGTGGAGCTCCGCCATGTCGCGCCCGTGGTCGAGCAGCTCGCCGACGTGACGATCCAACGCAGCATCGTCCAGCGCATCCACATCGACGTTCTGCAGTCGAACGTTGGTGGCCACGATGGTCGGCCGGAGCTCGACACGCCATCGTTCGAGCACCGCGTTCCACGGGCGGTTTGCGAGCGCGGCACCGGCCGCACGGCGCCGCGCCCGAAAGCCGGGATGAACCCGGGTGGCGATGCGGAGCACGAACTCCGGAGGCAACCTCGTGGCCGCCTTGTCGGGCGCGATGAGCGGGCGCAACCGCGTGTACATGAAGCCCTCGACGAAGCGCGCTTGCAGGCTGTCCGCAGGCACACCGACCTCGGCAAACGCGCGGCGCATGCCGGCTTCCATCGCCGATTCCATCATCCACTGCGAGATGGGCGTCGCTCCCTCGGGAAAGTGGGAACGATCCAAGGCCCACGAGCCAGGGCCCGGCGGGCTGAACGATGCGACCACGACGACCTCCCCGACATCCGTCGCGAGATCCTCTCACACGACCAGGCGGGCTGCGATCAGTCCAATGCGAACTGGGTGAGGTCCTTCAACTTCGGATCGTTGCTGAACACCTCGATGGGCAGGCTCGGATCCAACCGCATCGCGCGCTGCAGGATGCGCACCTGCGTGTGCTGGTTGTACTCGGCGAGCGTGATCGCCCAGCCATCTCGACCAGCGCGGGCGGTGCGACCGCTGCGATGGAGGTAGTCCTTCACGTCGCCCGCGGGTTCGTAGTGGATCACCGCGCCGATGTCGTCGACGTCGATGCCCCGTGCCGCCACGTCGGTCGCGACCAGCACGGCGAGCTCGCCGTCGGTGAACCGCTTCAACGCCCGTTCGCGCGACGACTGCTGCAGGTCGCCATGGATCGCCGAGGCTCGCACGCCGAGCTCCTGAAGCTTCTCCTCGACCCGGTCGCAGGTTCGCTTGGTCTGGCAGAACACGATCGTCTTGCCCATCGCCGATGCGATCGAGGCGACGACACGATCCTTGTCCATGTGATGCACGGCGAGCCACAGGTGGTGCATCGTGCCGACGGTGTCGGTCGCGCCATCGACGGCGACCTCTTCGGGGTCGTTCATGTAGCGAGCGACGAGGTGGCCGACATCGCCGTCGAGGGTGGCGGAGAACAGCATCGTCTGATGGGGCGCAGTGATCTTGCGCATGATCCACTCGACCTGCGGGGTGAAACCGTCGTCGGCCATGCGGTCGGCCTCGTCGAGCACGAGGACCTCCACGCGGTCGAGCTGCAGCTCGTCCTCCTTGAGGAGGTCGATGAGGCGCAGCGGCGTGGCGACCACGACGTCGACGCCTTCGTTCAGCGCACTGATCTGCTGCTGACGCGACGCGCCGCCGTACACCGCGAGCACGGTGCGGCCGCACGCGATCGCCACCGGCGACAGCACCTCCGCCACCTGCAACGCGAGCTCTCTCGTGGGCACCAGCACCAGCGCGGCGGGGCGGCGGGGCTCGCCGACCTTGGTGAGGCGGGCGAGCAGCGGCACGCCGAACGCGAGCGTCTTGCCAGAACCGGTCTTCGCCCGACCACACACGTCGCGGCCGGTGAGCGCCACCGGAATCGCCTTGGTCTGGATGGCGAACGGCGTGGTGAACCCCGCGGCCGCCAGGGCCATGTCGATGTCGGTGGGCACGCCGAGGTCGACGAAACCGGTGGGGATGTAGTCCTCGGGAGACAGATGGAGCGCGGGAGGGGGCGGAGGGGTGCGGTGTTCGGCGGGCTTCGAGCCACGCCGAGGGCCCCGTCGCCGCGCCGGCGGACGAGAGTGATCAGACATGTCGTTCCAGCGTACCGGAGCGACCCCACCCATTCCTGCGATTGAGTGGACCTAGCCAGCCCCCATCGCACGCCTCGGCCGGTTTGCGCCATGATGAACGCCATGAAGGTCGCACTCACCGTCAACGACTTCCTGCGCCGCGCAGAGGAGATCTACCCCCACCGCATCGCCGTCGTCGACGAGCCGAACCAGCCCGCAGCATCGTGGGGAGAGCTCACGTACGCCGAGATGGCGGCCAAGGCTCGCGCCCAGGCTGCCGCACTCGACTCGTTGGGGATCGGCCATGGCGAACGGGTGGCGATCGTCAGTCACAACTCGGCCCGGCTGCTCACCGCGCTGTTCGGTGTCAGCGGCTCGGGCCGCGTCCTCGTGCCGATCAACTTCCGGTTGCACGCGGAAGAGGTCCGCTACATCGTCGGTCACTGCGGCGCCCGCGTGCTGATGGTCGACCCGGAGTTGGAGTCCGACCTCGCCGGCGTGGACTGCGAGTACAAGTTCACGATCGGCAGCGACCACGACGCGCCGGTCGAGCATGCCGAACCTCGGCGGTGGGTGTACGACGAGGATGCGACGGCGACGATCAACTACACCAGCGGCACCACCGCCAGGCCCAAGGGGGTGCAGCTGACGCACCGCAACATCTGGCTCAATGCGACGACGTTCGGCTGGCAGCTCGGCATCAACGACCGCGACGTGTACCTGCACACGCTGCCGCAGTTCCACTGCAACGGGTGGGGCGTGCTGTACGCGGTGTCGGGCATGGGCGCACGCCACATCATCATCCGCAAGATCGACGGCGCGGAGATCCTGCGGCGGGTGGAGCAGCACGGCGTGACCGTGATGTGCGCGGCGCCGGCAGTTGCGAACGCGGTGCTCGACGCGGCCGCGACGTGGGAGCGCCCGATCCCGGGCCGCGACCGGGTTCGCATCGTGTGCGCCGGCGCGCCGCCGCCGACGACGACGATCGAACGGATCGAGACCGAGCTCGGCTGGGAGTTCATCCAGATCTACGGGCTCACCGAGACGACGCCGCTCCTCACGATGAACCGTGATCGCGCGGAGTACGACGACCTGTCGCCCACCGAGAAGGCGGTGCGGCTCAGCCGTGCGGGGGCACCGGCGCTCGGGGTGCAGATGCGCATCAGCCCCGACGGTGAGGTGCTGGCGCGTGGCAACCACATCATGGCCGGTTACTGGAACCAGCCGGAGGCCACCGCGGACGCGATCCACCCCGCCGAGGACGACACCGACGGGCCCGACTGGTTCCACACCGGCGACGGCGGCAGCATCGACGACGACTTCTACGTGATCATCAGCGACCGCAAGAAGGACGTGATCATCTCGGGCGGCGAGAACGTCTCCTCGATCGAGGTGGAGGACTGCGTGTTCAGCCACCCCGAGATCTCCGAGGTCGCCGTGATCGGCGTGCCCGACGAGAGGTGGGGCGAGCTGGTGATGGCTCTGGTCGTCCGCACGCCCGGATCGACGATCACCGAGGACGACGTCATCGCGTTCACGAAGACCAAGCTCGCCGGCTACAAGTGTCCAAAGCGCATCGAGTTCCGCGACGGGTTGGCGCGCACCGCCACCGGCAAGCTGCAGAAGTTCAAGCTCCGCGAGCCGTACTGGGACGGCTACACACGCAAGGTGAACTGACCCCGGCGGCGTCAAGAGTCGAGTCGTTCAAGTATCGAGGGTGCCGGTGACCTCGCGGTAGAAGTCGCTGTCCTGGCTGAGGCGAGCCGGCGTGTCGAAGGCGACGACGCGCCCGTCTTGCACGACCATGATGCGATCGCAGATCTCGAGCGTCGACATCCGGTGCGCGATGATCACGACCGTCGTGATCCG
>JAYVMH010000301.1:0-5625 GCA_043759015.1 Actinomycetota bacterium | reverse complement strand
GCGCAGCCTGGTGGGCCTCATCCAGGACGCCGGCGGCGGCATCGTGATCCGCTCGCTTCCATCGGTCGGCACCCGAGTGGAAGTTACGCTGCCCCGATGAACGGAGCTCCGATGAACGCTTCCGCAGCGAACCCGATCCGTGTGTTGATCGTCGACGACCACCTGATCGTGCGCAACGGGCTCGAGCAGTTGCTCGCCAGCGCCGACACCGTGCTGCAGGTCGGCTCGGTCGGCGACGGCCGCGAGGCGATCGATGCCGTGGCGCGGCTGCAGCCCGACGTGGTCCTGATGGACCTGTCGATGCCGGTGATGGACGGTGTCGAGGCGACCGCGCTCATCCGCCGCGACGCGCCGGGCGTGAAGATCGTGATCCTCTCCTCGTTCTCCGATCAGCAACGGGTGATCGCCGCGCTCGATGCCGGCGCCGACGGTTACGTGCTCAAGCACGCCGACCCCGAACAGATCCTGGCTGCGATCGAGGCCGTGCACCGTGGCGGCGCCCCGATCGACCCGCAGGTCGCCCGGGTGTTGCTCGATGCCAAACGAATCGGGCCCACCGTCGCCCGCGGGGTGCTCACCGATCGCGAGGAGGAAGTGCTGCGGCTGGTGCAGTCCGGCCTGGCGAACAAGCAGATCGCCCGCCAGCTCGGCATCACCGAGCGCACCGTCAAGTCGCACCTGACCAAGGTGTTCTCGACGCTCGGCGTCACCGACCGCACGCAGGCAGCCCTGTGGGCAGCCGACAACCTTCCCGCCCGGGCCCGACCGGGCCGGGCGGCCCCCAGTCCCGCACGGGAAGGTTGAACGGCAAAGGGTGGTCGGTCAGCAGCGGCGAACGGTTGCCCAATGCTGACCCCTCCCTTTGATCTCTACTTGCTGGACGCCGCCAGCGCGGTGGTCACCTTCGTCGGCAGACCGTTGAACGCCTTCACCGACAGCGTGCCGTTGTAGGTCCCGACGACGGCTGGCGCGTGAACCACCGTCAGCAACAGGCTCACCCTGCGCCGCGACGGCGGCCCTGCCGTGTCCTGCTGTCGGTCGTGCTTCGTGTCGTACTCGTGGTGGTGCTCGAACGCGGTCTGTGACCGAATGTCCAATCGATGCCGCTTCTCCATCGTTCCCGTCCTTGGTTCGGACTGTTCCACTGCCGGAACAGTCCATCTACCACGCAACGCACGTGGTGTTCGCCGGGACCATCATCCGACAGACCACGGTCAGGCTCGCCATCGCGCCTTGGTGCTAGCACTTGACACGCGGGATCCGCCCGGTTGGCGAGCATTCGTCCGCCGGACGTCGTAGTTCCGCCCGGCCTGCTCGACGGCTCGCGCGCGGGCGCACACGCTCCGCGGCCGGGCTCTCGTGGAGGACGTGTACCGAAGAGGACGTGTACCGAAGAGGACCTGTACCGAAGCGGACCTGTACCGAAGCGGACCTGTACCCCTTCGGCGCGACAGTCACTGGTCGGGGGTGTGGAAGCTCCGGAACGTCTCCAACAGGGCGGCCCGTGTCGCGCCCGTGGGTGGCTCGGGCGCGACCTTGCCCATGATCTCGGCGGCTCGCCGGGTCTGCTCCACGTAGGCAACACAATCCGGGCAGGTGCGCAGGTGGCGTTCGAACTTCGAGCGGTCGGCGGGCGACATCGCATCCTCGAGGTAGTCGGTCACCAGCTCCACGACCTCGCGGCACACCAGCGGGTCGTCGCGGTGGCGCCACCGGGCACGAAGTTCGCGCAACATGATCACGGCGCGAGTCTTGCGCATCCGGACCTTCCACGGGTGACCGGGGACCGCGTGACGGGGACAGGGAACAACACACCTCTCTGTCCGGCGGGCGGCCGATTCGTTACACGAGCAGGGGGTACAGTCCGGGTCCGGTGGCCACTCCCCCGATTGCCGACGACCAGGAACTGCTGCCGCGCCTGCGCGCCGGCGACGAGGACGCGTTCGCCAGGCTGATGGACACGTACTACGCCAGCATGCTGCACGTCGCCCGCGGCTACGTGTCCACCCACGAAGCGGCCGAGGACGTCGTGCAGGACACGTTCCTGGGGGTCATCCGCGGCATCCACTCCTTCGAGGGGCGGTCGACGATCAAGACCTGGATGTTCCGGATCCTGGTGAACAGGGCGCAGACCCGGGGCGAGCGCGAAGGTCGGGTGCGGCCGTTCTCCTCGATCGACGACGGAACCGGACCGACGGTGGATCCGGACCGATTCACGAAGTCCGGACGTTGGGCCGGCTTGTGGTCGACCCCGCCGTCGCGCGCCGAGTTGCCAGAGGCCTCCGCGCTCGCGGCCGAGTTCGGCACAAGGTTGTCCGTCGCGATCGAGTCGTTGCCGCCGACACAACGAGCGGTGCTCGAGCTGCGCGATGTGCATGGTTTCGGGTCGCAGGAGGTCTGCGAACTTCTGGATCTCACCGAGGCCAACCAGCGAGTGCTCCTGCACCGGGCTCGGGCGAAGGTGCGCTCGCTGCTCGAGTCGTACGTGGCGGCCGGCTGAGCTCTGGGCCGGGACGCGGCCCGACCGGGCCGAAGGATCGGCCCGGTCGAGTGCGTTGGGTGCAGGGAGGTGGGGATCGGCGGCGGGTCAGAGCACGGCGATGATCGGGCAGTTGACGATCACGTCGTTGGCCACCCACGGGCCGCCGTCGGGACCCGTCACCTTCCCGTCCCTGGCCAGGTCCTCGACGTCGGAGAACTGGGTGATCCGGCGGGCGTCGGCAGCGTTCTTCCACACGGTCAGGTGCACGTCCCACGCCGGGCTGTAGCGACCCTGGCCCGGCTGCCAGGCGAGCACGTTGAGAGGCGAGCCCTCACCGAGCAGCGCCGAGTTGACGCCCTGACGCTGCGGGTTGGCGACGCCGGTCGGCCCGTTCAGGAACGCGGCGAGCGCCGCACGGCCCGAGCCGCTGCTGTCGTCGCCCGCACGCGGGGTGGCACCGAGGCGCGGGGCGTAAGTGGAACCTTCGAGCGCGGCCACCGGCGGAGCAGACGAGTCGGTGGAGAGGTAGACGACCGGCGACGTGCGCGAGAAGCCCGACGTGAGCGCCAGCGTGACTCGGTGCGAGGCGACGTCCAACGACACGACCTTGTCGTGCAAGCCGGTGGCGTTGCCGATCTGCGGTGCGTTCAACACCGTGCCATCGGGCAGGCGCACGTACGGGCTGTACTTCGCATCGCCGATCGAGCCGGGATCGGCAGCGACGGGCGGGAACCCGGTTGCGGACCCGACGACGTTGTGGACCGGCGAGAAGTCGACGCCGCCCTCGAAGGAGAGCACGCCGTTCACGAAATGACCGGCCTGCGCACCGGCGCCGACGTTCTGCAGCTTGTTCACGACCGGCACCTGCCAGGTGTCGCCGGCCGAGGAGCTCGACGCCTCGATGACGATGTACCACGTCGACGAACCGTCGGGACCGCGCCCTTCGCGGAGGGGGAAGGTCACGGTCGTGGCGGTGATGCTCGCGCTCTTGGCGAAGACCTTCGGGCCGTCGGCGCGAGCACCGACAGCGGGGGCCAGCGCGAGGCCGGCGAGGAGGCCGAGTCCGAGGATCCGGCGGAGGGGGCTACGCATTGTTCTTCCTTTCGATCGTGCACGGTGAGTCCGTGTTCGAGGGTTGCAGTCCCCCGACGGCGCCGCCCGTTACACGATTTCTCGGAAACGCCCACCCTGCGCGAACCATTGCGCCAGTCGTTCGAAGCCATCGTCCAACGACACGCGCGGCGACCAACCGAGGTCGTCGCGCGGCGGGCGAGGGTCGAACCAGTGGGCCGTGCCGAGTTGCTCTGCGAGGAACCTCGTGATCGGCGGCTCGGCATCCTCGCGAACGCGGGGCCACACCCGCTCGGCGACGGAACCGAGGCCGCGGGCGAGCCGCGCCGGCACGTGCCGCGGCCGGAACGGCACGCCCGCCGCGGCGCAGATCCGTTCGAAGAGCTCGTGCACCGTGCGCGGCTCGCCGTTGGCAACGACATAGGCCCGGCCTGCGCACGTGGCACCCGGCCGCAGCGCGTGCAGCGCGGCGACGAGCGCGTCCACTGCGTTGTCGAGGTACGTCGTGTCGACGAGCGCGGCGCCGCTGCCGACCACTGCCAACCGACCGGCGCGGGCTCGGTCGACGATGCGGCCGACGAGTTGGGTGTCGCCCGGTCCCCACACGAGGTGTGGGCGGATCGCGCACACTGCCACGTCGGCGTTGTCGGCGGCGAGCGCCGTCCTCTCGGCCATCGCCTTCGACTCCGCATAGAAGGCACCCCTGCGACCGAGCACCGCCGGTTCGGCCACCGCCCCTGTGATCGAGTGGCCGGAATGCGCCACCGACGGCGTCGACACGTGGACCAGGGTGCGGACGCCGGCCGCGGCCGCCGCGTCGAGAACGTTGGCGGTGCCATCGACGTTGATGCTGCGGAAGTCGGCCCACGTGCCAACCAGACCGACTCGTGCAGCGCCGTGCACGATCGCGTCGCAACCTTCTGCCGCGCCGAGTACCACGCCGGGATCGCGGACATCCGCGAGCACCTGGCGGCACTCATGGCTCCGACGGAACTCTGCGGTGCGACGTTGGAGACAGACCACCTCGTGGCCTTCGTCCAACAACGTCGCGGCCACGCACCCGAGCAGCAGACTGCCCGCGCCCGTGACCAGAACCTTCATCGACCGGCCCCGGAGAGCGTGCGCTCCATCGTGCGCGCCAGTGCCGCTCGATCGATCTTCGCGTTGTGCCGGATGTCGACAGGGAGCGCCTTGGTCGTCCACACTGCGGCCACGACCTGCGGCGCGCAGACCGCGCGAACCTGCGCCGCCATCTCCATCGGTGCGGCACCCTCCGCGGGCGTCTCCAGTTCGAGGACGAGCACCACCTGTTGCACGCCGACAGGGCCGATGCCCACCGCCGCCGCGCGACGCACACCAGGGACCGTCGCGGCCGCAACCTCGAGCGGCACCGGCGTGACCGGCCCCGACGACGTGGCGATGAGGTGAATCGCCCGCCCTTCGATCCACAGGTTGCCGGCTTCGTCGAGATGGCCCACATCGCCGCTGCGGTGCCACACACGACCATCGATCACGGGCCGCGCGGCCTGCTCTGTGTACCAGAGCCGGTCGTACCCCGACGACATCCACGGTGCCGCGATCACGACCTCGCCGGTGGCCCCCGCCGGCAGCGGCGCGAGCCCTTGCGAGGCATCAGTGGCCACGATCATCACGTCGCAACCATCCACCGGCAACCCCACGCACACGCCGCGGCCCGTGCCGGTGGCGACGCGAGCCGCAAGCGAGATGTCCGCGACCGGCAGCACCTCCGTCATCCCGTACGGCGTGTGCAGCGACGCGGCCGGGCACAGTGCGGCCATCGCCTGCAGCGTCTCGATCGGCACGGGCGCGCCGGCGGACATCACGAGGCGCACCTTGGCCAAAGCAGGCAGCGGACCGCTCACGGTACGGACCACGTTGGCGAGCGCAGCGGGCGACGCGAACACCATCGTGGCGTCGACGCGGCAACAGGCGGCCTCCAGCGCGGCCGCCGTCAGGGTCGCCGGCGCGGTCACGTCCATGTCGGGCAGTCCGCTGGTGATGCCGAGCGCCGGCCCGAACACCGCGAACGGGGCGAAGGCCGCGACGAAGCG
>JAYVMH010000300.1:0-12481 GCA_043759015.1 Actinomycetota bacterium | reverse complement strand
GTTCGTGCAGCGAGCCCTTCATCGGAGACACCCCGTGGAGGTCGTCGGCACTCGAGTCATCGTGGCGAAACTTGGGATGGCCTTGGGATGGTCGGGTCGGTGGACCACCTCAGGCGGGGCCGGCGCAACCTCGACCTGGCCCCAAGACCGCAGATGAGCGGCCATTTTGGCCGCTCATCTATCCTGCGCGCTGGGAGGGACTCGGACCCCCAACCTTTTGATCCGTAGTTCGAACTCCGGACTCTCGGACCGTCCCCGAGAGTCGCTTCCAGTGCTCTAAACAGGGCCTTCGCGGGTCGGGTTGTCAGCGCGTCGCTGAGAATGTCCCGAAAGTTGGGACGAAACGTGGGATGGATTCACCCGAAGCCACTCGACCTCGGATGGACGGTCGAGGTTGCTGCGGCGCGCTGGGTGGACGCGGGCGCGCTCGCCGGCGATGCTGGTGGTCTTGCCGTGCTTTGGTCGGGTGACGCGGCTGGTGCGGCACAAGGTCCGCTTGTCGTGCCCGACCCCGCATGCGCGATGGTCTCCTGGACGCTGGAGGACCCGCGGATCGCGCCAGCGCGGATGGTGCTCACCGATCGTGTTGGCAGGTGGGTCACTGAACAGGTCGGTCGATACGGGCGACGGTGAACGAGGTCGCCAGCGAACTCGCCTGTGATTGCCACACCGTGAAAGACACGGTCGTCGCCTACGGCGAAGCGCTCGTCGATGACGACACCGGGCGGATCTGGAACCCGATGGCGATCGGGTTGGACAAGACGTTGTCAATCGGGACCGGACCGTTCCGCACGCCGTCGTAGTCGACCGCGATCATCGATGTCGCCGACCCGCGCCTACTGGATCTGATCGAGGGCCGCGACGCCGGGCCGGCGCTCGCCTGGTTCGCGGCCCGCGGTGACGATTGGCGGGCGAACACCGAATGGGCGACGTTCGACATGTCGGGCCCGTATCGCAAGGTGCTCAACACGACGCTTCCCGACGCCGTCCAGATCGCTGACCCCCCTGTAGACAGGCTGGCGGAACGCTACGGCCCCTGCCGCAGCAGCACGAGCCGTGGTCCACCGCCAGGCCCGAAAGCTCCGGGTCGCATCGTGATCGAGGGCGATGGCAGCGGCTGGATCGACCGGCAGCTCGAAGAGGTACCACTGCTGGGTCTGGTCTGGCCGCGACCAGAGTTGGCACTACGAAGGTCCTCTGGCAGTTCGTCGGTCATCCATCGATGGTGCTCAGGACGCAGCGAACATCGGCCGGGTGATAGCCCCCTTTTTCGCCCAATTCCCGCCACGCGGCGTCGATCGACCGCTCGCCGGCCTCGATGCCTCAAGTCGCCTCTGCCAGCCAGGTGCTCAACCCTCGGTGGTCCTGAGGAAGAGTTCGAACTGCTCGTCGTTGATCGGCACCACGTGCCCGGGCGCAGGATAGGCCGAGGAATCGATGTCGGCCTTGAACTCAGTGAAGGCGGCGATCCGCTCGGCTTGGATCCGATCCAGCTCGGGGCCGAGGTTCCGATACACCTTGCCGTGCCTCGGTTTGTGGTTCTTGCCGTAGCCGCACACGTCCTCGGTGAACAGGTACTGCGCGTCGGCATACTGCCCAGCACCCATCCCGAGCATGATGAGCGAGGTGTTCTCGCAGATGAACTTCGCGACGCGGTCGGGTACGACCTCGAGTTCGGCGCCGAAGACGCCGATCTCCTCGAGCTTCTTGACCTGCTGCCAGAGCCGCGACGCCTCAGCGGCGGTCTTGCCGACCGCTCGCCAACCGGTCCATGTCACGCGAGCCGGGATCAGCCCCACATGAGCGACGACGGGGATGAGGTTGTCGGCGAGGGCTTTCTGAATGTCCGATGACGCCGCGCAGTAGAAGGCATCACCGCCCATAGCGGAGAAGCGGTACGCGGCCCGTAGGTAGTCCTCAGACGTGGCGAGCGCGCGCCCGTCGACGGTGCCCCAACCACCGGCAGGGAGCCCGACTTGGACGAAGCAGTTGCCGGCGGCTTCTCGCATCTCCGCGTCGAAGAAGCGACTCTCGATCGACAACATGTGGATGCCTGCGGCGGACGCTGCCGCTGCTTCTTCATGGGTGCTGACGTAGAGCATCGAGATCTTCTCTCCGCGGCGCTTCATGTTGCGGATGTCTTCGACGTGCGGGCGATCGTGGTACATCCCCATGCAGCTCTCCTCTTCGTGACGGTTTCGGATTCTGACGAGATGCTCAGATGTCTTGCAGCTCGAAGTCTGAACGTTCGGTCGGAGCGACGTTTCGAAGGAGATCGACAGACATCTTCAGCCCCTCGTGTCGAGACAGGGCCACGTCCTCGTGCTCGATTGACAGCCAACCGTCGTAGCCAGCGAGGCGCAGCCGGTAGCAGAACTCCCGCCACCAGCGCTCGTCGTGGCCGTAGCCGAGCGTGATGTACCACCACGAGCGCTCGGCGAGGTCTCCAAGGCCGCCGTTCTCCAGAAGCGTCCTCGTCCCGACCTTGGCGGGGTTCACATAGGTGTCCTTGGCGTGGACGTGGAAGGTGGCCTCGCCCAGCAGGTTGACTACCTGGAGCGGGTCGCCGCCCATCCACATGGTGTGGCTCGGATCGAGGTTGGCACCGACGACCGGGCCGACGGCATCTCGCAGCCGAAGCAACGTCGGGGCGTTGTACACCAGTTGGTTGCCGTGCAGTTCCACGGCGATCCGGCGCACGCCTTCACGCTCGGCGAGCGCGACCAGATCGGACCAGTACGGAAGGAGCACGTCGTCCCACTGGTAGCGAAGGATGGTCTGCGTCTCGGGCGGCCATGACGACACCACCCAGTTGGGCATCGTGTCACCGGGCGCGCCGGCGGGGAGACCGGACATGCACACGACCGTGTCGACGCCGAGCAGTCCGGCGAGTCGGACGGTGTCGTGCAGCACCTCCGACTGCCGATCGCCGTCGGTCGGGTGGAGCTGGTTGCCGTTCGCGTTGAGCGCGAACAGCTCGAGGCCGCGCGACCCGACCGCGTCCTTCAGGTCCTTGCGCGCGCCGGCATCGACCAGCAGCCGCTGGAGGTCGCAGTGCGGCGCGGACGACCAGTTGCCGGTGTTCAGTTCGATGCCGGCAATGCCGAGCGCGACGCACGCATCGAGCAGCTCCTCGAAGGGAAGATGAGCGAGGGAGTCGGTGACGGCGCCGATCTTCACGACGCACCTCCCAGCAACCGAGCTTCGGTCTCCGCGACCGTCACGCGGCGCGCCTCGGCGAGCGAGATGTAGGCGGCTTCGGCCAGCAGCAGCGCGCGGTAGCCGTCGATGCCGGTGGGGTTGGGCGTCGCCGAGCCTTCGAGCACATCGACGAAGTGCGACCACTCGGCAGCGTACGACTCCGCGTACCGGTCGGTGAAGAAGAACTTCGGGTTGTCGCGCTCGACGCCACCGGCGGTCTCGATGGCGAACTGGGACCTCGGCACGTTGTCGGTGCGAGCCATGCCCTTGGAGCAGTGGACCTCGACCCGCTGGTCGTAGCCCGCGCTGCACCGTCGGCTGTTGGTGATCGTCGCGATCTTGCCGCTCGCCGTCTGCATGCTGACGCTCGCGGTGTCAACGTCCCCGATCGCCGCGATCTCGGGTGACACCAGGCTGGCGGCGGTCGCCGTGACAGTGACCGGCTCCTCACCCAGCAGGAACCGCACCATGTCGAAGTCGTGGATCGTCATGTCGCGGAACATCCCACCCGACGTCTTGAGGTATTCGATCGGAAGACCTCCGTCGGGGTCCTTGGAGACCACGGTGACCATCTCGATCTCGCCGAGCTCACCTGACGCGCAGCGGCGTTGCGCCTGCGCGACACCGGGATCGAAGCGGCGGTTGAACGCGACGAACAGGGGCTGCGCGGCGCCGCCGATGGCATCGAGCACCTTGCGGACGCGCCGGACGTCGAGGTCGATCGGCTTCTCGCAGAAGATGGCCTTGCCGGCGGCGATCCCCTTCTCGATCAGGTCGGCATGCGTGCTCGTCAGCGAGCACACGACGATCGCCGCGATGTCGGGGTCGGCGAGCGCAGTCGTCTCGTCGACCGCGCTGGCACCGTACCGCTCGGCGAGCGAACGGGCCGAAGCCTCGACCGGATCCACGACGTATCTGAGCGTCGTCGACGGGTGGTCGGCGGCGTTGCGTGCGTGCACGTTGCCGATGCGACCAGCACCGAACAACGCGACCTGGTTGGCCATCTTCACTCCTCTGACGGGTCCGCACGCTTCACGTCGACCCATCCGGTCGACGACGGCGCGGACGCTTACTCGGTTGGGGTGCTGGACCCGGTGAGCGCGCTGAGCTCTGCTTCGAGCTCCGCCATCGCTTCGCCGCCGGCCATCAGGTCGGTGATCTGCTCTCGGGTGCGCTCGCCCTTGGCGAAGTCGTCGGCCTTGCGACCGTGGATCAGCACGGCGAAGTGGTCGCCCACCGTCATCGCGTGGGTGACGTTGTGCGTGACCAGCACCACGGCGATTCCGCGGAGCTTTGCCTGCATGATGATCCGCAGCACGTGCGCCGCTTCCTTGACGCCGAGGGCCGCCGTCGGCTCGTCGAGGATGAGCACCTTCGCACCGAAGTGGACGGCGCGGGCGATGGCAGACACCTGCCGCTCACCGCCGGACAAGCTCCCGACGAGCCGGTTCCCGTCGGTGACTCGCGTGATGCCCATCTGCTGCATCTGCGCAACGACGATCTCGTTCGCACGCTTCCGGTCGAAGACCTTGAACGGCCCCCATCCCTTCTTCGGTTCGACGCCGACGAAGAACGACCGGCCGAGGCTCATCAACGGGAACGTGCCACCGACCTGGTGCACGGTGGAGATGCCGACCTCGGACGCGTCGCGCGCACTCCTGAACTCCCGCGGCTCGCCTTCGACCTTCAGCGTTCCGCTCGTCGGTCTGTGGAAGCCGGACAGGATCTTGATGAGCGTCGACTTGCCGGCGCCGTTGTCACCGAGGAGGCAGAGCACCTCGCCGGCACGGATGTCCAGCGACACGTCGACGAGCGCCTCGTATCCGGCGAAGTTCTTGGAAACGTTCTCGACGCTCATGATCGGCGTGCGCTGGTCAGACATGGCTGGCCCCTCGCTCCGTGGCCGACGCGACGGCGCTCTTCGGTCTACCACCCGACAGAGCCACCCTGCGGAACGTGTTGTTGGCGAGGACGGCAACGAGCACGAGGATCCCGATGATCAGCAGGTACCAGTCGGTGTTCCACCCGGTCGAGTTGATGCCGCTGTTCACGATGGCAAAGGTGATCGTCCCGAAGATCACACCGACGGGCGAGCCGTAGCCGCCTTCCAGCAGCACCCCGCCGATGACCACCGCGATGATTGAGAAGAACACCTTGTCCTGCCCGGCCGACACCTGGGCGCTGCCGTAGAGCGCCACCGAGGTGACGCCGAGCAGCGCCGAGCCGAAACCAGAGCCCATGAACAGCCGGATGGTCGTCCTCTCGACCGGAACGCCGGCAGCGCGCGCCGAGGTCTCGTCGCCACCGATGGCGAAGACCCAGTTGCCGAACGTGGTCTTGTAGAGGATCCACGACACGACGATGGCCATGGCGAGGAAGATCCAGATCGCGTTCTCGTACGAGAGGTAGATCCGGCCTCCGAACGTGCGCTTCACCATCGGGGCGACCTTGACGGCCACCTGCACGTTGCTGACGATCAGATGGGTGACGCCGAAGATGAGTCCGCGGATGAAGAAGCTCATCGCCAGCGTGACGATGAACGACGACACCTTGGTCTTCGTGACGATCAAGCCGTTGAGGAACCCGAAGAACGTGCCCACTGCTAGGCCCGCCGGCAGGCCGATCCAGTCGGTCACGTGGTAGTGGCCGGTGAGCAGGGCGTAGGTGATTCCCGCTGCCGCGATGATCGACCCGACCGAGAGATCGAGGTGACCCGCAATCATCACCAGCGCGACAGGGAGCGCGACCAGGCCGAGTTCGGCGGCGACGTTCACCCAGCCGGCGGTCACCAACACGGTCGGAAAGGTCGGCCAGCCGAAGTAGGCGAAGAACAACCAGACGAACGCACTGCCGACGAATGCAGCGAATTCCGGCCGTCGGATCAGCCCTCTGACATCAAGCACCACGCTGCTCCTTCTCCTTCTCACCGGTAGACGAATCGGGGTGGGCCACGAACTCGCGGCCCACCCCTTCACTTCACGACGCCGCGATGTCGGCGTCGATCAGCGGTAGCCGTCCTTGACGCCGGCCAGCACGCTCGCCGCGTTGTCCTTGGTGATCAGCGCCGGGCCGGTGAGGATGACCGGGGTCGCCGGCAGGATGGAGTACTGGTCGTACATCCACGCCTGGGACACCGACAGCCAGCCCTGGTACCAACCCTGCTGATCGACGGCGAACAGCTGCTTGCCGTCCTTGATGCGGTTGATGATGTTCTCTGACACGTCCCAACCGCCCGTCTGAGCCTTGCCGCCCACGGCCTTCAGCGCCGCGTCGACGGCATCGGCGTCCGCGGAGGCACCGGTGGCGAAGCCGTCGATCGTCGGGTCCTTGGCCAGCTCGGCCTGAACGGCAGCGGAGATCGCCGCCGCATTGCCGAAGTTCTCCGGCGGCAGCTTGATCTCCGACGCCTTCGCCCCGCCCTTCGTGGCACCTTCGATCAGACCGCCGCAGCGCTGCTGCCAGTTGACCGCACCCGGCTGCGTGTTCACGCAGCGGATGTTCTTGGAGCCGTTCTTGGCGAAGTAATCACCGGCCGCGACACCCGCCTTGAACTCGTCGGTGCCGTAGTAGCCGAGCGCCTTGATCGTGCCGTCCTCGAGCAGCGGCAGCCCGGAGTTGTACATGAAGACCTTGACGCCGCCGACGATCGCGGCCTTGAGCGCGGGGCCTTCGGCTGCTCCGTCCCACACGGGCACGGCGAGAGAGGTGCACTTCTGGGCCACGGCCTGCTCGATGAGCTTGACCATGTCCGGGCCGATGTTGTCGTAGTTCGGCAACGGGATCCAGGTGTACTCGTTGCCGGCCTGCTTGACGGCCTGGCCGGCAAGGTCGGCTCCGTTCTTGAGGACGGCGAAGAACGCGTCGGCGCCGCCGATCGCGCACACGTGTCGCGCTCCGGCTGCGCCGGCCTTGCCTCCCTGCGTGGCCACGACCGCGGTCGCCGCTGACGTCTGGCCGGCGGCGGTCGCCTGGCCGGCGGCTGCGGTGGTCGTTGACGTCTTCGTGCTGCTGCCGCACGCGGCGAGCACGATCGTCACGGCAGCAGCGAACGAACCGGCCCTGACGAGCGTGGAGCGAGCCGACGCGCGGCCGGTCACCATTGGGCGCTGTGAACGCATTCCCCTGTCCTTTCGGGTTCTCCGGTGCTCCCCCCTAGGAACCCGGTGCTCTCTCTCCTGACGGAGTGCGCCTAGGCTCCACGAAAGTCCGCCTCTTGTCAAGTTTGTTATGACATAGTTCTCCATGTCATGACATTTGGGCCGCCCTGGTACCGTTCCCGCTCGGCAGTCCGATCGGGAAGGTCGGAAGGCACCGTGCACCAGCAGTGATCGGAGCGATGATGGGTGACTGGATCGAAGCGTGCGCGGCTGACGACATCGACGTCGAGGACGTGATCCCGGTGGAGATCGCCGGGAGGCAGTACGCGATCTACCGCTCGGCGGAGAGCACCTTTCACGCGACCGACGGCTTCTGCACGCACGAACGCTTCGCCCTCGCGGCCGGCTACGTGATGGGCTCGACGATCGAGTGCGCCAAGCACAACGGAACGTTCAACTACAAGACGGGCCAAGCGCTCGAGGCGCCCGCGTGCATCAACCTCAAGACGTATCGAACGAAGGTCGAGGGCGGTCGCGTCCTCATCGAGCTGGGTTGAGTCACCATGACCGGCGGTGACACCTCGCGCGTCGTGATCGTCGGCGGCGGTGAGTGCGCCGCGCGCGCGGCGAGTGCGCTGCGTGAGCACGGACACGTCGGCCAGATCGTCGTGCTCGCCGATGAGCCGCTGGCACCGTACGAGCGCCCACCGCTGTCGAAGGCGGCGCTGACCGATCGCGAGCCATTGCCGGTCACCGTGCTGTCCGCCGCCGCCGCCGATGAGCAGAAGATTGACCTCCTGACGGGCGAGCGGGCCGTCGCCATGGATCGGCAGGCCAAGGTCATCGAACTGGCTTCGGGCGCACGCATCCCGTACGACCGGGCGCTGCTCGCGACCGGCGCGCGGGCCCGCGCGCTGCCGGTACCGGGGGGCGAGCTCGCCGACACGCTGCGCACGTTCGCCGACGCGGCCCGGTTGCACGCCCGGCTGACGAGCGGCGCGTCAGTCGTCGTGATCGGCGCGGGATTCATCGGCCTCGAAGCCGCTGCGTCGGCCCGCCGACGCGGCTGCCGTGTCACGGTCGTGGAGACGGCGACCAGGGCGATGGGACGGGGCGTGCCCGAGAGCGTCGCCGAGGTGCTCGTCAAGCGCCACATCGCCGAGCAGGTCGACCTGCGGTTCGACGCCGACGTTCGGGGCATCGAGGCCGCTGGCGACGCCCTGGTGGTCGACCTCGGCTCGAGTGGTGGGACCCTCACCGCCGACGTCGTGCTCGCCGGCGTAGGCGCCATTCCGAACACCGAGCTCGCCACCGCGGCCGGGCTGGTCGTGGAGAACGGGATCGCAGCCGACGCCGGGATGCGCACGAGCGATCCGACAGTGTTCGCTGCCGGTGACTGCTGTTCGATGCCCCACCCGCTCTTCGGCGGTCTGCGGATGCGGCTCGAGTCGTGGCGCATGGCTCGCGAGCAGGCAACCGTCGCCGCGGCAAACCTCGCGGGTTCCGATGAGGTCTGCCGCGCGGTCCCCTGGTTCTGGTCCGATCAGTACGACCTCACGCTGCAGATCATCGGCGTACCTGCGCTCGCCGTTCTCGAGGTGGTGCGCAACAACGCCGATGGCACCTCGGTGCAGTTCGGTCTCGACGCAACCGGTCGACTGGTCTGCGCGTCAACCGTCGCCGGACCGGACCGCTTCGCGGTATTCAAGACGATCAAGCTCGCCGAACGTCTCATCGCCAACGCATCGGCGCCCGACCCGGTCGCGCTCCGTGATCCGGCCGTCAACCTTCGCTCACTTCTCTGACTTTCGAGCTCGCAAAGGATCAGCATGGACCACCAACCCGCCCGCCGACGGGACTACGGGCTCCTCGGTGAAGACGGTCGCCTGGCGGTCGAGCGCGGGCTTTCGAACGCGGACTGGTACCGCAGCCCGGTCGACCGCAAACGGATGCGGCAGCTCATGGAGCGGGCCGACGGGCGCGCGCTGGTCGACACCATCGTCTGGCTCGGGCTCGTCGTCGGCCTGGCGGTCGCCATCGCGCTGACGTGGTTCCGCTGGTGGACGTTGCTCCTCCTGCTGCCCTACGGCATGCTCTGGTGCCTCGGAGGTGACAGCCGCTGCCACGAGTCGGGCCACAAGACGATGTTCCGCACGCGCTGGCTGAACCACGTCGTCTTCCAACTGAGCTGCTTCATGGTGACTCGCGAACCGCTCGTCCGCCGTTGGGACCACACGCGCCACCACACCGACACGATCATCGTCGGGCGCGATCGAGAGATCATCGAGCAGGCGCCGCCGCGGGTGCCCCACGTCTTCCTGCTGTTCACCGGCCTGCCGATGGTGCTGTCGCAGCTGCGTGGGATGGCGCGTCACGTCGTCGGTCGCATCGCCGACGACGAGCGACTGGTCATCCCCGAGCCGGAGTTCCCCAGGCTGATCCGGCAGAGCCGGATCATCGCCACCGTCCACCTCGGCATCGTGGCGCTCGCCGTGGTCACCCGGTCGATCGTGCCGCTCGTGCTCACGTCGTTCGCCACCTGCTACGGGGCGTGGGCGCTCTACCTGGTGGGCTTCACCCAGCACGTCGGTCTCGCCGAGAACGTCACCGACTTCCGGCTGAACACCCGTACCGTACGGATGAACGTCACCTGGCGGTTCCTCTACTGCAGCATGAACTACCACCTCGAGCACCACATGTATCCGATGGTGCCCTACCACTCGCTCGCCGCGTTGCACGAGGAGATCAAGGCCGACTGCCCTCCGGCGTACAACGGCATCTGGCACGTCTACCGATCCGAGATCATCCCGACCCTTCGCCGACAACTCGTCGAACCCAGCTACCACGTTCGCCGACCGCTTCCCAAGGCACCGGTCCCGGACAACTCGGTCTAACGCAGAGGTGCTCGGCTACCGTCGGTCCGTGGAACGACCGGCGAGACTCGACATCGCGGTGTTCCGCGACGGCGGCCACCCGCTGTACGACCAGGTGGCCCGCGAGCTCGAGCGAGCGATCACCGACGGGCGGCTGAAGAAGGGCTCGTTCCTCGAGAACGAGGTGCTCCTCTCGGAGCGATGGGGCGTCTCCCGGTTGACCGTCCGACGGGCCATCCAGCAGCTGGTCAGCGGGGGGCTCCTCGTGCGCCAACGCGGCGTCGGCACCAAGGTCGTCAGCGAGCAGATCGCCCGCCCGCCGCTGCTCGGCAGCCTGTTCGACGATCTCACCGAGTCGGGACGCTTCCCCACCACGACCGTGCTCAACCACGAACGCGTCGTTCCCGACACAGATCTTGCCAGACAGCTCGGCGTCGAACCTGGAGGCCACGTGGTCTACCTGGAACGATGCCGTTACGCCGCTGGGAAGCGAGTGGCGATCTTGCGGAACTGGCTGACGATCGACGCCGCCGGCGATCTCACCACCAACGCGCTGGTCTCCGGCGGGTTGTACCAGCTGTTGCGTGAGCGCGGCACCTGGCCGCACTCGTCTCGCCGCTCGATCACCGCCGACGCCGCGAGCCCGGTCGACGCGGCGCTGCTCGGCATCCCGGTCGGTGCGCCCATCCTGGTCACGCACGCGGTGATGCACGACCGAGGCGGCCGAACCGTCGAAGTGTCCGCACACGTCTACGCCGGCACGCAGTACCGGATGGAGCTCTCGGTGGTCGAGGCCTGAGTTCCGAGGACGCCGGCGGTCAGCCGATCGGCCTGAGTTCCGACACCCCGAGCAGCTCCCGGAGGTCGATGCTCGGGTCGGCGAGATCGGCGAGCGTCGGAGCGACTCGGGCGGCGATCATGCGCTTCGCCGTTTGCAGGTCACGTGCGACCCCGACATTGTTCGCGATGCCGCTGGCCGACACCAGGCGACCTGACTCGTCGAGCCCGAAGCGGATTGCCGTGCCCTGGTTGGTGTTCCGGGCGACGTCGATCGACGCCTCGGCATGCAGCCCGGCGACGTGCAACTGCAAGTCGTACTGATCCGACCAGAACCATGGCACTTCGTCGAACGTCTCGTTCGCACCGAGCATATTGACGGCCGCCACACGGGCCTGGCCTATCGCGCTGCGCCAGGCCTCCAGACGGAAACGCCGGTTGCCGTATAACGGGAGCGGCACCGAGCAACAATCCCCCGCCGCGAAGATGCGGGCGTCGGACGTGCACAGGTTGCCGTCCACCTCGACGCCGTTGCTGATGCGCAACCCGGCCGCCGACGCGAGTTCCGTGTTCGGTACCGCACCAGCGCCCGCGACCATGACGTCGGCCTCGACCACGGAGTCGTCGCTGAGTCGCGCCCGGAACGCACCGCCGCGCTTACTCACGTGCTCCAGCCCGGCGCCGCAGCGCACGTCGACCCCGCGGGCCACGTGCATGTCATGAACGGTCTGAGCGACCGACGCGGGCACGACCCGGCTCATCAACCGGTACGCGAACTCGGCGATCGTCACGTCGCAGCCGCGCTCTACGGCACTCGCCGCTACCTCCAGGCCGATGAACCCACCGCCGATGACGAGCACCCGCACACCACCGACGAGTCTCCGGCGCAGTTCGACGACATCACGGAACGAGCGGAGGAGATAGGTCGCGTCGCCAAGCTCGCCTACTCCAGGTACCGCGGGTCGTCGCGCCCTGGCACCGGTTGCCAGCAGCAACCGGTCGTAGGGAAGCGACGCACCATCCTCCAGCACGACCGAGCGCAGGTGGGTGTCGATGGATCGTGCCCGAACACCTCGACACCACGTCGTCGTCGCCGCCCGCATCTGCTCCTCGGTCGCGATCGGCAACGGCGTTCCGCCTTCCTCGACGAGCACCGACTTCGACAACGCAGGCCGCTCGTAGGGCGGCTCGCTCTCGTCGCCAATCAGCGCGATCTCCCCGGCGAAGCCCAGCTCCCGCATCTGCAGCACCGCTCGTGCGCCGCAGTCGCCGGCACCGACGACGACTACCCGATGCACGTCGTCCGCTCCGGCTCCAGGCCCTGGGTTCGACGCGGTTGCCACCGCCCGATCGTAACGCCCGCCGGTCCACCCGGGGCGCTACGACCACGATCCCCGACAGGGCCTGTGGTGCCACGGATCACGAGCTGCGGGCGGAGGGCGGCATCACGAGCTGGCGCGCCGGGGGTCTCGCGTCGCTTGCGAACTCGAAGGGCGACACTCACCGTTGCGCCTCCGCTGCAGCGAGCTGCAG
>JAYVMH010000299.1:0-12526 GCA_043759015.1 Actinomycetota bacterium | reverse complement strand
CGACACCGTGCTCCAGCCAGTGGTGCAGGCGATTCTGGATCGGCGATTCGCCGTCGTGCGGTTGGGGCTCGGCCTGTGGTCACCGTTGGTCGGGCTCGGGGCTTCGGCACCGGCCTACTACCCGCGCGTCGCTGCCCTCCTCGGCGCCGAGTCGCGGATACCGGTGCACGCCGACGTCGCCAACGCGGTGGGGGCGGTGGTTGGGCGGGTGCGGTTGACGAGAGAGTGCGTGATCAGCGCACCGCAGCAGGGCCAGTTCGTGGTGCACGCCGGTGAGGCACCGATGATCTTCACCGACCTCTTGGAGGCCAGAGCGACCGCGCTCGGTCACCTCTCGGTGGCGTTGCACCACGACATGGTGTCCGCCGGAGCGTCAGTGTTCGAAACCCGCGAGCAGTGGCTGGAGCAGACCGTGCCCGTGGACGGACTGGAGATGTTCGTCGAGGGTCGGCTGGTCCTGACTGCCAGCGGCCGACCCCAGCTCGCCGGGCCGGATCACTCGGTGTAGGGGCGCACGTTGGGCTTCTTGCCCTTGATCGTGGTGCGCTTGAGCGCGTCGATCACCTTGTTCAGGCTGCGCTCGGGTACGCCGACCACAGAGAACTTCTCGGTGATCTTGATCGGCCCGATCTCGCGGCCGACGAGGTCGGTCTCGTTGGCGATGCACCCCACCAGATCGCCGGGGCGGATGCCCGCGGCACGCCCGAGGTTGATGTAGATGAACGCCGACTTCTCGCTGCCGCCCTTGCTCTTCGGCACGCCCTTGGCTCCGTCGAAGCTCTTGCCCCGGTCGAACGCCGGTCGATCGCGCTGCACGAACTCGGGGATCTCGGTCTCGTCGACCGTGTTGCCGGCCGCTTCGTGATAAAGGCGAACCACCGCAAGCGCGATCGTGCGCGGATCGGCTTCGCCGCGAAGCGCGTGGAGCACCGGGTAGTACTCCTCGAGGTCGTCGGCGGCGAGCGATTCGCGGATCGAGCGGACCGTCTGGTCCAGCTGCGCAGCACGCAGGTCGGCGATCGAGGGCACCTTCTCGATGGTGATCGGCTGACGGGTGAGCCGTTCGATGTTGGCCAGCAGGCGCTGCTCGCGGGGCTCGGCCAGCGTGATCGCGACGCCTTCGCGGCCGGCCCTGCCCACGCGTCCGATGCGGTGCACGTAGCTCTCCGGGGCCGACGGCACGTCGTAGTTGACGACGTGGGTGAGCGTGTCCACGTCGAGCCCGCGTGCCGCGACGTCGGTCGCGACGAGCAGTTCGGCGGTGCCATCGCGCAACCGGTTCATCACCCGGTCTCGCTGGGTTTGGTCCATTCCGCCGTGCAGGGCCTCGGCGCGGTAGCCGCGAGCGTTCATCGTCTCGGTCAACTGGTCGACCTCCGTGCGGGTGCGGCAGAACACGAGCGCGCCGCCGGGCGCCTCGATGTCCAGCACGCGACCCAACGCGGCCGGCTTGTGCGAGCGGGGCACGACGTAGGCGATCTGGCGTACCTTTCCGGCACTGGCCTTCGTGTCGCCGCGGACGACGTTGATCTTCACCGGGTCGGTCTGGTAGCGCTTGGCGATCGAGTTGATGCGCGGTGGCATCGTGGCGGAGAACAGCACGGTCTGGTGGGCGTGGGGGATGGCCTCCAGGATGCTCTCGATGTCGTCGGCGAAGCCCATGTCCAGCATCTCGTCGGCCTCGTCGAGCACCACCATCTTGATCGCGTCGAGTGCCAACGAACCGCGGCCGATGTGATCGATCACGCGGCCGGGGGTGCCGACGACGATGTGGACGCCACGGTCGAGCGCCTGCAACTGCCGGTAGATCGGCTGGCCGCCGTACACCGGCACGCACTTCGCGCCGAGATCCTTGCCGTAGCGAAAGAACGCCTCACTCACCTGCATGGCGAGCTCGCGGGTAGGCACGAGCACGATGGCGACCGCCTTGTCGCCGCGGGCGGCGGGCACGAGCTCCAGCGCCGGCAGTGCGAACGCTGCGGTCTTACCGGTGCCGGTGGCGGCCTGGCCGAGCAGGTCCCTGCCGGCGAGCAGGTAGGGGATGGTCTCCCGCTGGATCGGCGTCGGTTCTTCGTAGCCGAGGTTTTCGAGCGCTTTCAACAGCTCGGGGCGCAACCCAAGAGCGGCGAACCCGCCGTCGTCGGTGGTGCCGACGCCGTCGTCGTGTTCAGTGTGCTCGTCCATGGTGCTGCTCGCTTCAAAAAAGGTGACACACCATGATACGGCCTGCAGACCTCAGACCCTCGCTTCTCGGTAGTGTCGTAGGCCGCTGGGGAGGTCGTGTGAGTTCGAACGATGTGGTCATCACCGGGACGGGTCTGTTCACCCCGCCCCATTCCATCAGCAACTCCGAACTTGCCGCTTCGCTGTCCATCGCGGTGACCGCGTGGAACGAGGCGCACGCGACCGAGATCGCGCACGGCGAACTGCAAGCGCGTACGTTGCCCGACGCGGAGTTCATCGAACGTGCGTCGGGCATCAAGTCCAGGTTCGTCATGGAGAAGTCGGGCATCCTCGATCCGGGGCGGCTGCGCCCGCACCTCCCGCTGCGTGGCGAGGACGAGCTCGGCCTCCAGGCCGAGATGGCGCTGCCGGCCATCCACGAGGCCCTCGCGCAGGCCGGCCGCCGAGCCGACGAGGTCGACTGCGTCATCGTCGGCTGTTCGAACCTGCAACGGGCCTACCCCGCAGTGGCGATCGAGATCCAGCACGCATTGGGCGCGGGCGGCTGGGCGTACGACATGAACGTCGCGTGCTCATCCGCGACGTTCTCCATGCAGGCGGGCGTCGACGCGTTGAAGAACCGGACCGCCGACTGCGTGGTCGTGGTCCACCCCGAGATCACGTCGGGACACAACAACTTCGCGTTGCGCGACCACCACTTCATCTTCGGCGACGCGTGCACGGCGATGGTGCTCGAACGCGCCGAGGACGCGATCGCTTGCGAGCGGTGGCAGGTGCTCGGCGGGAAGCTCGCCACCTCGTTCTCCAACAGCATTCGCAACGACTTCGGCTACCTCAACCCCAGCGAGGACGGCGAGCGCGACCCGTTCGAGCTCGTGTTCCGTCAGCGCGGGCAGCAGGTGTTCAAGGAGGTCGTGCCGCTCGTGGTGCACCACATCCAGGCCCAGCTCGCCGCCGTCGGGCTGGATGCACAAGCGATTCGCAGGTTCTGGCTGCACCAGGCGAACCTGAAGATGAACCAGCTGATCGCCAAGAACGTGCTCGGTCGCGTTCCCGACGAGGACGAAGCGCCGGTCATCCTGGACCGCTACGCGAACACCTCGTCGGCGGGGTCGGTGATCGCGTTCCACCTCCACCGTGCCGACCTCACGCCGGGCGACCTCGGTGTGATCTGCAGCTTCGGCGCGGGTTACAGCATCGGCAGCATCGTCGTCCGTAAATGCTGAACGGCTCGAAAGTGCTGAACGGCTCGAAAGTGCTGAACCGCGCGACTACATGCGGATGCGGGCGTTGGTCGGGTCGTAGAGCGGTCGCAGCGACACCGTCGCCGGCACGAGCTGTCCATTGACCTCGACGGTCCATTCCCCCTCGCGCATCCCAGCGACACCCGTGCCCGAGATCATCGCCAGGCCGACCGCGCCGCCGAGCGTGTGCCCGTACGACGCCGAGCGCACGTACCCAACCGACTCGCCGTTGCACCGAACCACCTCGCCATGGAACAGCAGCGGATCGGGATCGAGCAGCTGCACCTGCACGAGCCGCTTCGTCACGGCGCGGCCGAGCAGCGCGTCGCGCCCGACGAATCCGCCCGGTTTGTCCATCGCGATCGCGAACCCGAAGCCCGCCTCGCGTGGGTCGTCGAGGTTGTCCAGGTCGTGCCCGTAGTCGCGATAGCCCTTCTCCATCCGCAGGCTCGAGAGCGCGCGCAGCCCGGCGTGGCGGAGCCCGAACGCCGAACCGGCTTGCACGATGCGGTCGTACACGTGCACCGCCTGTTCGGTGGGGACGTAGAGCTCGTAGCCGAGCTCACCCAGGTAGGTGATTCGCACGCACAGTACCCGGGCGTACCCGAGGTCGATCTCCCGCGCGGTCCTGAACGCGAACGCCTCGTTGGAGAGGTCGGCGGCGGTGAGCGACTGCAACAGCTCGCGCGAGCGCGGACCCTGCACGTTGATCTGCGCGTCGCCGCCCGTCACGTCGGTGACGAAGGCATGCGCCGGCCCGCAGGCGCGCCGAAGGTGAGCCTCCACCCGCCGGTGGGCGGTGTCGGTCGCGACCACGAGGAAGCTGTCGTCGGCGAGCTTGGCGACCGTCAGGTCGGCGGCCAGCCGGCCGTCCTCGTCGAGCCACTGCGTGTACGTGATCAGACCCGCAGCGCCGTTCACCGCGTTCGCCGACATCCGGTCGAGCACGCAACCTGCGTCGCGGCCCTGCACGCGGAACTTGGACATGAAGCTCATGTCCATCACGATGACGCCCTCGCGGCACGCGCGGTGCTCCGCCTCCCACCGCGACCAGAACGACGGGCGGCCCCAGGTGAGCGGGCCCGTGTCCGGTGCCGTGTTCGATGCCGTGTTCGATGCCGTGTTCGATGCCGTGTTCGATGCGGTGCCCGCGTCGGCGAACCAGTCTGCGCCCTCCCATCCGCTGACGTCCCGGAAGGCCGCGCCTTCGGCGGCCAGCCGCTCGTGCAGCGGCGAGCGCTTCGCGTCGCGAGCGGTCTGCATCGATCGGTTGGGGTAGTGGCACTGGTACACCATGCCCAGCGACTCCACCGTGCGGGTGCGCCGGTACTCGGGCGTCGTCTGGTACGGCTGCAGACGAGCGGGGTCCATGTCGGTGACGTCCATGTCGGGGCGACCGTTGACGATCCAGTGCGCGACCAGTCGTCCGAGGCCACCGCCCGTGAGGATCCCGATCGAGTTCAATCCGGCGGCGATGAAGTAGTTCTTCAACTCCGGCGCTTCACCGACGATGGGCTGCAGGTCCGGCGTGAAGCTCTCCGGGCCGCAGAAGAACGTGCGGATCCCCGTCTCGAAGGTGCGCGGAACGCGGCTCATCGCGGCCTCGACGTACGGCCCCATCCGGTCCCAGTCGGGCTGCAGTGAGGTGAACGACGCGTCGGCGGGAACGCCTTCCACCTTCCACGGCGCGCACTCCGCCTCGAACAACCCGACCATCAGCCCGCCCACCTCCTCGCGGTAGTAGCCGTAGTTGGCGGGGTCCTCGATCACCGGGCACGAAGGGTCGAGCCCTTCCATCCGCTCGGTGATGAGGTAGTAGTGCTCGGCGGCCTGCAGCGGGATCGTGATGCCCGACTTCGCACCGAGCTGGCGCGCCCACATGCCGGCGCAGTTGACGACGTACTCGCACTCGATCGTGCCGTGGTCCGTGACCACCGCATGCACCGCGCCGTCCTTGGCGACGACGTCGGTCACGGTCACTCCTTGGGCAATGGTGACTCCCTGCTGCCGGGCACCTTTGGCCATCGACATGGTCACGTCCACGGGGTTCACGCGGCCGTCCTCGGCGACGTAGAAGCCCGCCAGCAGATCATCCGTGCGGGCCAGCGGGAACATCTCACCGACCTCGCGGGGCGAGAGCTCGTGGACGTCGATGCCCATGTATCGGTTGAACGTGGAGACGCGGCGGTACTCCTCCAGCCGGCCCTCGTCGGACGCGAGCTCGATGAAGCCGACAGGCTTGAAGCCGGTGGCCAGTCCCGTCTCGGCCTCGAGCCGCCGGTACAGCTCGGTGGTGTACTGGCGCAGCTCGGTCGAGGTCGACGACGTGCTGCCGAACGTGACCATCAACCCGGCCGCGTGCCACGTGGTGCCCGACGTCAATTGGTCGCGCTCGACGAGCACGACGTCGGTCCAGCCCATGTGGCCGAGGTGGTAGGCGACCGACGTACCGATGACGCCACCGCCGATGACGACGACCCGGGCCCGCGTGGGCAGCTGCTTCGACGCGCTCTGACTCATGCGGCCATTACAGCATGCTGTTCAGCGACGCGCTCCCCGCGACACGTGCCCAACGACGCGTGCCCACGACAGCTCCGTGAAGCAGATCGTAGCGAGTACGTTGCGGCGATGATCGATGCAGAGCTGCTCGCCGTTGCGTGCTCGATCATCCGCGACACGGGTTGGGCGTTCTACTTCACGCCCGAGACGTTGGCCCGAGGTGCCGAGCTCGGCCTCGATCGTGTGCACTTCTACGCGCTTGGTCGCGGCGGTGTGCTGGGCGATGTGGAGCCCGCCGTCGTGTCAGCCGCGTTCGGCTACTTCAACCCGGCACTGGTGGCCGGGTTGTGGAACGCAGCAAAGGCGGTCGTGCGCCCACGCGTGGCCGGCTCCGCCTACATGCAGTGCAGCGCCGAGGACGGTCGGCTGAAGCTCACCGGACTGGGGACGCTCGCCGGTTTCGTGCCCGCGGCCGACAAGATCCTCGCCGCGACGCAGGTCGACGCGTTCCCACTGTTCGCGGGTGTCGCCGCGGAGCCGATGGTCGACGATATCGCCGGCCGAGCCATGCAACTGCTCATCGTCCTGGGCGAATATCGGGGGAGCGCCCACCTCGTCGCGGTGCGCGCTGTGGGCCTGGACACCAAGACCGCTCACTTCGTCACCCGTCCGAACGACGCAGCGATGTTCGGTTGGGGGGCCCGACGACGTGCCCGTCATCGACGATGCCGTCCGCGCCCGGATGCGGGAGGCCGACGCGATCACGGATCGGCTGGTGCGACCTGCCTTCGCGGTGCTCGACGCGAACGAGCGGACGGTGTTCGTGGATGGCCTGCACGAGATCCAACGGGCGCTCACCAGCTGACGCGGCCTGCGAACGCGGGCGCGGACTTGAACGCCTGACACCAGCGCGTAGGGTGGCCCCATGAAGGAGCTCATCTATCACCGGCTGCTGCTGCCGTCGGTCGAGCGCAACGCCGATCGGCTCTGCACCACGAACGCGTCGTCCGGGGTCGGCTACACCTTCGCTCAGCACTTCGAACGGGTCGGACGGCTGATCGGCGGCCTCCAGGGCCTCGGCGTCGGCCGTGGCGACCGGTTCGCGATCATGACGTTGAACTCGCCCGAGTACGTGGAGATGTACCACGCGTCGTTCCTCGGCGGGGGAGTGGTCAACCCACTGAACCTTCGCTTCGCGGCGAAGGAGCTCGCCTACGTGTTGCGGGATTCGGGCACGAAGGTGTGCTTCGTCGACTTCCTCTTCGCCGGGTTGATCGACAAGGTGAAGGCGGAAGCCGGCCTCGAGCACATCGTGCTGGTCGGTGGCGGCGACGTGCCCCACACCGTCACCTACGACGACCTGATCGCGTCGTCGCCGTTCGTCGTGCCGGACGAGGGGGAAGAGACCGACCCGGCCGTGCTGATGTACACCGGAGGCACCACCGGCCGCCCCAAGGGCGTCCTGCTGGATCAACGCGCCGAGATGTTGAACGCGTACCACGTGATGATGCGACTGCACCTCGGTCGCGACACCGTGAACCTCATCCAGACACCGATGTTCCATGCGGCTTCGATGTTCGGCGTGCTGGGCGGGCCGGCCGTCGGTACGCACACGGTGATCCAGCCACTGTTCGACCCTCCGGCGGTGATGAACACGGTGGAGAAGTATCGCCCGACGGTGACGGTGATGGTGCCGACGATGATCGGCCTCACGATGGGTCACGCGGACTTCCGGCCTTCGGGGCTCGGCAGCTTCACCGACCTCGTCTACGGCGCGTCACCGATGCCGCAGACGTTGCTCGAACAGCTGCTGACGATGTACCCGCAGATGAACATCTGGCAGGGATACGGCATGACGGAGAGCAGCAGTGTGATCTGCTTCCTCGGACCCGAGGAGCACCGCGAGGGAGGCAAGTACCTCCGCTCGGCAGGGTCGCCGTTCACCGGCGTGGTGCTCAGCATCCAGGACCCCGACGGACGGCACCTCCCGTGTGGCGAGAACGGCGAGGTGTGCGTGCGCTCGGGCAACTACATGATCGAGTACTGGAACCAGCCTGACGCAACTGCCGAGGCGTTCCGCGGGGGCTGGTACCACACCGGCGACGCCGGCCACCTCGACGAGGACGGCTACCTCTACCTCACCGATCGCGTGAAGGACATGATCGTCACCGGCGGTGAGAACGTGTACTCGACCGAGGTCGAGAACGCGGTCTCCAGCCACCCTGCCGTCGCCCAGGTCGCGGTCATCGGCATCCCCAGCGAGAAGTGGGGTGAGGCCGTGCACGCGATCGTCGTGCTCCGTCCCGGCGCCGCTGCCACCGAGCAGGAGATCATCGAGCACGCACGGCACTGGATCGCCGGCTACAAGGTGCCCAAGTCCGTCGAGTTCCGCGCCGACCCGCTACCGCTGTCAGGTGCCATGAAGGTGCTGAAGAAGGACCTGCGCGACCCGTACTGGTCGGGACACACCCGCAAGGTGAACTGACGCTAGTCGGGTTGCGTGCCGCCCACGTCGGACAGCCGGGGCCGGCGGTCGGAGGGCTCGCCGGGCCGGCGGCCGGCGATGATCATCGCCAGCACGTCGTCCATGCTGACCGAGTGCTTGTCGACCGTGGCGACCAGCTTGCCCTGCAGCATCACGCTGATCCGATCGGCGAGATCGAACACGTCGTGGATGTCGTGGCTGATGAGGAAGATGCCGATGCCCTCGGCCTTCAGCTGGGTGATCAGTTCGCGCACCTGGTCGGTTTCCGCCGGGCCGAGTGCCGCCGTCGGTTCGTCCATGATCAGGATCTTGGCGTTGAAGTGCACCGCGCGAGCGATGGCGACCGACTGGCGCTGACCACCCGACAGCGACTTCACGGGCGTCTTCAGGTTCTTGAACCGTGGGTTCAGTCGATGCATCACCTTCTGCGTCGCAGAGTCCATCGCCTCGTCGTCGAGCGAGCCCGTGCGCGTGCGCAGTTCGCGCCCGAGGAAGACGTTGGCGCCCGCGTCGATGTTGTCGGCCAACGCCAGCTTCTGGAAGATGACCTCGATGCCGTTGGCACGAGCATCGCGCGGGTTGTGGATCACGACCGGGGTGCCGTTGATCAGGATGCTCCCGCTGTCGGCCGGGTGGGCACCGGCGAGCGTGTGCATCAACGTCGACTTGCCGGCGCCGTTGCCGCCGACGAGCGCGACCACTTCCCCGGCGAACAGGTCGATCGACACGTCCTCGACGGCGTGGAGGCCACCGAACGCGACCTTGATGTTGCGCAGCTCGCACAGCGGCACACGTGCCGTGCCGGTGTCGCCCGCGGAAGTTGGGGTGCCAGCAGAGATCGAGGTTGAGGTTGAGGTAGACGTCATGTGGTCGCTCCTGTCACGGCCGGCCGGTCTGGATGACCCAGCCGGCTATGAGGATGCCGGCGGCCAGCGTGCCGAGGACGCCCTGGCGGCGGCGTGCCCGCAGCAGTGCGTCGATCGCCACTGCGGTGACCAGCACGACACCGACGACGATGTCCTGCGAGGGCGAGTCGATGTTCAGCAACGACATGCCCGAGCGCAGCGATTGCATGACGACCGCACCGAGCACCGCGCCGGGGATGGTGCCGATGCCGCCCGAGAACGACGTGCCGCCGATGACCGCGGCCGCGATGACGTCGAGCTCGTTCTGGACGCCGAGGTTGGTGGTCGCCGAGTTGAGGCGGGCGGTCTGGATGGCGGCGCTGACGGCGCACAACATGCCCATCACCACGTAGGTGTAGGTGATGGTGAGTCGGGTGTTGATACCGCCGAGCTCGGCCGCCTCCGGGTTGCCGCCATAGGCGTAGACGTAGCGTCCGAACCGCCGGCGCCGAGCGAGGTAGCTCATCAACAGCGTGATGCCGATGAGGATGAGCACCGGGTAGGCGATGCCCACCGGCTTGCCGTCGATCGGTGACGAGTACTTGACCGCGATCAGCCACACGCCGACGAGCACGACAATGCACCCGGCCGCAGCCAAACCGACATCCCATCCGATCGGGCGGACGGTGAGCTGATGGCGAGTGCGCCGCCGGCGCGCGAGCGCGACGCTGACCACGATGCCGATGCATGCAAGCGCGCCGACGACCCAGCTCTTCCAGTCGCCGAGGGATCGGTCGGGGGCACCGCCGAGGTACTGGAACGTCCTGTCCAGCGGGGCGAGGGTCTGTCCCTTCGTGCCGCCGGTGCGGAAGATCAGGCCTCGCCAGGTGAGGTAGCCACCCAACGTGACGATGAACGCGGGCACGCCGACGTAGGCCACGATCGACCCTTGCACGAGCCCGAGCAGTGCCCCCAGCACCAAGCCGACGGCCAGGACGACGAGCCAGGTGTACCAGTGGTTGTCCTTGAGGCTGTTGATCGTGATGTTCAGCCCGAGGAAGGAGAACTTTCCCTGGGTCTGCATGAGCGCCATCGTGTAGCCGAGGAAGCCGAGCAGCGAGCCCACCGACAGGTCGATGTTGCGGGTGACGATGATGAGCACCATGCCGGTTGCCATGATGGCGATCGAGGCGCTCTGCACCGACAGGTTCCACAGGTTGCGCGACGTGATGAACTTCCCGTTGGACAGGACGTCGAACCCGATCCAGATGACGGCCAGCGCGACCACCATGCCAAACAGTCGGGTGTCGATCTTGGAGGTCTCGACGAGTTCGCGCACCGAGCGGGCGGGGCGCCTTGTCTGCCGGTCGGCGACCGCCGGCGCTGTGTCAGTCATCGCTCACCTTGTTCGAGTTCGGTGCGAGTTTGGTCATGACGAACGAACATGAAGCCCCCCGCCCCTGTTCAGGGCGGGGGGCATTCGTGTACTGATTTTACAAGACTGCGCTCAGGCGCAGACCTTGACCTTTGTTGCGTTGACGTCCTTGCAGAGCGTTGCCTTGTCGATCCACTTTGCATCGAGCACGACGTTCAGGTTGTCCTGGGAGATCGGGTTCGGCTTGAGGAAGATCGACGAGAGGCTGTTGCCGCCTGGGGTCGTGAACGCTGAGGCACCGGACACCTTCGAGGCGTCGGCGTCCTTGCAGAGTGCGATGGCGGCTTCACCGGCAGCCTTGCCGAGCAGACGAGCGTCCTTCCAGACGTCGACGGTCTGCGTGCCGAGGGCGACGCGGTTCAGGGCCGGCAGATCGCCGTCCTGGCCCGATACCGGCACCTTGCCGGCGAGACCCTGCGCAGCGAGCGCCGCGACCACGCCGCCGGCCATGCCGTCGTTCTCCGCGAGCACTGCGTCGACCTTGTTCGCGTTCGAGGTGAGGAACTGCTCCATCTCGGTCTGGGCCTTGGCCGGATCCCAGTTGTCGGTGTAGGTCTCGCCGACGATCTTGATGTCGCCGCTCTTCACAGCCGCGCCGATCACTTCTTCCATGCCGGAGCGGAGGAAGTCGGCGTTGGCGTCTGCCTTGTTGCCCTTGATGACGACGTAGTTGCCCTTCGGCACCTTCGCGAACACGGCCTCGGCCTGCATGTGACCGACGAGCTTGTTGTCGAACGTGATGTAGAGGGCCTTTGGGTCCTCGATGAGACGGTCATACCCGATGACCGGGATGGCCTGCGAGCTGGCGCTTGTCACAGACGTCTTGATCGCGGTCCCGTCCTGGGCCAGGACGATGAGGACCTTCGCACCCTGCGAGATGAGCTGGTCGATGTTGGTGGCCTGGGTCGCGGCACTCGACTTGGCGTCGTTCGAAAGGTACTCCGCGCCGGCCGCAGCGAGGGCCGCCTTGATCGCGGGCTCGTCCCATTTCGCCCAACGCTCTTCCGTGTAGTTGTTCCACGAGACGCCGACCTTGCAGCCGGCCGCGGTCGCACCGCTGGCACCCGCGGCAGTGCTCGGCTTGGTGCCCACCGCGGTGGTGGAGCACGCGGTCAGGACGACCGCGACGACCCCCACGAGCGCCGCAAATTTCCCTTTGGTCAACACTGGCAACTACCTCCTCGAGACCTACCATGAACGTCAAAGTCAGGAATCGTCCCGCGACAGGCTATCACCCGCCGTCAACCCCGAACCGGACGTTCCATGACGCCTGCACGCTCTTGATCACCCACTTCTCGACCTGCGCGAAAACGGCAGGCTCGCGTGAAGACTGTGCCAGACTGGACGCTGGCCAGCTCAGTGTCAAGAGAGGAGCGAAGTCATGGAGAACCTTGCCGGAAAGGTCGCGCTCGTAACGGGTGCCAGCCGCGGGATCGGGGCGGCCGTCGCCAGGGCGCTCGACGGGCAGGGGGTTCGACTTGGGCTCGCGTCACGGTCCGGTGACGACCTCGGGATCCTCGGGGCGGTGGCTCAGCCCTGTGACGTCCGTGACCCCGCGGCCCTGGCCTCGATCGTGGCCGCGACCGTGGCCCGCTTCGGCCGGCTCGACCTACTCGTGGTCAACGCGGGTGTCGGCGCCTACGGTCCGTTCCTCGACCTCCCACAGGAGGATCTGGAAGCGATGATCGACGTCAACGTGAAAGGTGCGCTCTACGCGGTGCGGGCTGCATTGCCGGAGCTCATGAAGAGCGACGCCGCCGACATCGTGACGATCGCCAGCGAGGCGGGTCGCCGCGGTCTCCCGTACGAAGCCACGTATTGCGCTTCGAAGTTC
>JAYVMH010000298.1:0-5670 GCA_043759015.1 Actinomycetota bacterium | reverse complement strand
ACACGGAGCGAGTAGGCGGGGATGAGGAGCCGGGTGGATGACACGCTGGCCGCGATAGGATTGGCACTCGACCTTTCCGACTGCTAACACCTGCTTTTTCCCCGGGAGCGCCGCAGATGCCCACCTACGTATACAAGTTCGTCGAGACCGGTGAGACCATCGAGGTCCAGCAGGCGTTCACCGACGACGCCCTCACCGAGGCCCTCCATCCGGGCGGGGGCGCGCCGATGCCGGTCAAGAAGGTGTTCCAGCCCGTCGGGGTGACGTTCAAGGGCGGCGGCTTCTACAAGAACGACAGCCGCGGTGGCGGCGGCAAGACCAGCACCTCCGGCATCGAGCCGGGCTCCACCGGCACCGAACCATCCGCGCCCGGGTCGTCGGACTCCGGTTCGTCCACCAAGGACGGCGGGACAACGCCCACGACCACGCCCACGACAACCCCCGCGCCGACACCAGCGGCGCCGACGACGCCATCGACAAAACCATCGGCAAAACCATCGACAACGACAGCACCGGCCGCGAGCACCAGCGCAAGGTGACATCGCGCCGATAGGTTGCGCGCAGCGACTTTCCCCGCACCGTTCATTCGCGTCCTGGGAGGTCGGCATGCACCTGTTGCCCCGTCTGCGGTTGGCGTTCGCCCGCCGACCGTGGCTCTACTGGCTCGTCGTCGGCACCTGCGCGTTGATGGTGTGGCAACGACTCGCCGCAGCGAGCTCGGCCGCGGCAGACGCGGCACACGGCTGGGGCGCCAGCCGGGTGGTGTGGGTCGCCGAGGCCGACGTCGAGCCGGGAGTGGCGCTCCCCATCGCCCGCCGCGCATACCCACTCGCGATGGTGCCCGGCGCGGCCTTGTCCGAGGCGCCGCGTACACCGATCGCCGCACGTCACGTCGTGGCCGGACAGATCCTCACCGCCGACGACGTGGTGGGCCCGGCCACGCTTCCCGCGGCGTGGGTGGTGCTCTCCGTGCCCGCCGAACACTCACCACACCTCGTGGCAGGCGATCCGGTGGCCGTGTTCCAGAGCGGTCGGCAGGCGTGCGCCGGTCGGTCCACCGCGGTCGGCACCGACCGGGTTGAAGTCGGACTGCCGCCCGACTGCGCGGCGACGGTCAGCGCCGACACCGCCACGATCGTGTTGGCTCGACTGTCGAGCGCCGCGTACCCTCGTATCCATGAGCGACCATGACCACCACCACTGGGGTTCGGAGATCCAGGACGAGCTGCGGCCACTGGCTCGCGAACTTCGCGAGGAGATCCCTGCGGTGTACTCGGCCTTCGCCGCGCTGAGCCGAGCCGCGATGGCCGACGGTGCGCTCGACAGCGCGACCAAGGAACTCATCGCGCTCGGCATCGCAGTCACGGAACGGTGCGACGGTTGCATCGCTGCCCACACCCGCAACGCGGCGAGGAAGGGCATCAGCCGAGCCGCAGTCGCCGAGGCGATCGGCGTTGCGATCCTGATGAGCGGTGGGCCCGGCACCGTCTACGGGCCGCGCGCGCTCGCCGCCTACGACGACTTCGCGACCACGGCACCGGCCACGACGCCGGCTACGGCACCGGGCACGGCACCGGGCACGGCACCGGGCAGCTGAGGCGCCTCCTGGCGACCATCGCCATGGCGGGCGAAGCGCGCGGGCACCGCACCGTGCACCGGGTCGGGCCGCGTCCACGGCCAGCCACCGAAACCGGTCGACTGGTAGTCGCGGAACGCCTGATCGACCTCCTCGCGGGTGTTCATCACGAACGGGCCGTACTGCGCCACGGGCTCACCGATCGGCCGCGCCTGCAGCATCAGGATCTCGGCGCCCGACGATCCGGCGACCAGCGGCGCAACAGCATCCGCCGCTACCACGACGCCCGTGTCCCTCACCACCGGCTCACCGTCCACGGTGACCGCTCCCTCGAACACGTACAGCACCCGCCTCGTGTCGTCGCCTTCGGCAGCCGGTAGCTCGACGGTCGCATCGGGTGCCATGGCCACGTGCCAGATGGCCACATCGGCCTCCGGGCGCGAGGCCCACGAGGACGGCGGTGGCGCCGCGGGCACCGCGCCGTCGTAGGCACCGGCGATCACCGTGACCGTCGTGGACCGCCCGAGCTCGTCGAGGTGCGTCCGGCTGGGGATCGACTCGTTCCAGAGCATCGTGAAGTACGGCTCGACCATCTTGTCGGCAGCGGGGAGGTTCATCCAGATCTGGAACAGCTCGACCGTGTTGTCGCCGGTGGGCGAGAGCAGCGGGAACATCTCGCTGTGCACCACGCCGCGACCGGCTGTCATCCACTGCACATCGCCGCGGCCGAACCGCGCCGCCGCGCCCATCGAGTCGCTGTGGTCGATGAAGCCCTTGCGCGCGAACGTGATCGTCTCGAAGCCCCGATGTGGGTGCTCCGGGAAGCCGGGCACGGTGCTGCCGTGATACATCCGCCAACCGTCGCGCGGTTCGAAGTCGTTGCCGATCGATCGGCCGGCCAGTGAACCCACCGGACCGAACTCCTCGTTCCCGGCCGGGTACAGGTCGAGGTGGTGAACGCAGAACAGGAACGGGTCGGCGGTGGCCCACTGGAAGCCCAGCGGAACCGTCTGGCGAACGATCGAGGTCACCGAGCCAGCCTAGAGACCTAGCGACGGACTGCGGCGACCACCAGCACGAGGACGCCCAGCGCGACTCGATAGACCACGAACGGCACGAACGTGCGAGTGCGCACGAGGCGCAACAGGCCCCAGACCGCCAGCCAACCGGCGCCGGCAGCGGTGATCACGCCGACGAGCATCGGCACGGCGAGACCGTGCGGGATGCCGTTCTTGGCCAGCTTGGCCATCTTGAACACGACTGCGCCGGCGATCACGGGCACCGACATCAAGAAGCTCGCACGGACCGCTGTGTCGCGGTTGAAGCCGAGGAAGCGGGCGGCCGTCATCGTGATGCCACTGCGCGACGTGCCCGGGTTGAGGGCGAGGATCTGCGCCGCGCCGATCTTGACCGCATCGCCTGTGCCGAAGTCCGTCAGCTCGCGCCGGCCGGCCCGCCGGTCCGCCCAGCCGAGGAGCAGACCGAACACGATCATCGTGATCGCGATCAGCACGGGCTTGCCCAACTTGTCGTCGATCTTCTTCTCCGCCACCGCGCCGACCACGCCCGCCGGCAGCGCCGACAGCACGAGCAGCCACGCCAATCGACCTTCGGGCGATGTCGGCTTCTCGCGCTTCACCACGAGGCGGGCGCCTTCGCGGACGTACACCCACAGCTCCTTGCCGAAGTACCCCACGACCGCGACGAGCGTGCCCAGGTGGAGGGCGACGTCGAACGCCTTCTCGATCGACGTCGAGTCGAAGTCGTGCCAGTGGAAGAGCCACGGGACGAGGAGGAGATGTCCGCTCGAGGAGATCGGGAGGAACTCGGACAGGCCTTGCACGAGACCGAGCACGATGGCGTGGAGGATGGGCATGGTGACCTGTTTTACTCGGTGGAGACGCTGGGAAGGATCCTCGGCGTCCAGGGTCGGTGTTCGTCCCAGTGGTGGCCGACGACTCGTCCGAGCGGAAGCTTCAGCAGGAAATCGGCCGGTCCGTCGAAGTCCGGCATCTCCACGTACGCAGCGCCCAGGGCGTCCGGTACATGTGCGTCGCTACCGCCGCCCGCAGCCAGCGCGAACTCCGCCGCGAACTGAGCGGCACGGTCGTTCAGGCTGCGCAGCGACGTCTTCGCGTTCAGCACCTCGACCGCGTCGACCAGCCCGGCCGCCGCCAGCGTGGACAACGCCGGCTCGGCCATGTTGCGGCGCATCGGGTCGAACGGATGGGGCACGTACACGACGCCGCCTTGGGCCCGGATCGCACGTGCAGCCTCGGCCGGGGGCGTGCCCATCGGGATGCGCTCGCGCAGGAACAGCCCGATGATCTCGCCGGCGTGTGTGCGCAGCTCCTCTCCCACCACCACCCGGCACGCAAGCCGTGGCGCCAGCTCCACCGCCCCGCGGATCGCGTTGTGGTCGGTGATGCACAGCACATCGAGGCCGCTCGCCCGCACGGCCTCGTCGATCTCGTCGGGCGTCGTGGTGCTGTCGCCGCTCCACATCGTGTGGCTGTGCAGGTCGACGCGCACCCAGCCCGGCCGCAGTGGTTCGGCGAGGTGTGGATGCCGTGCGATCGCCGCCGCCGATGGCGCGGGCACGTTCAGGCGCCCGACAGGGTGATGTCGCAGATGACGAGGCTGACGCCCGCCGCGCGCATCGGCAGCCAGTCCAGATCACCGCCGACCTCGGCCACGTCGAGCAACATCCGCTGCAACGTGGAGGCGATCGTGAACTCGCGGATCGGCGCGCCGACAGCGCCGTTGTTGATCAGCAGGCCCGACGCGCCGACCGAGAAGTCGCCGCTGATCGGGTTCACTCCGCTGTGCAGGCCCTGCACCGTCTGGATGAGCACAGCGTCGTCCAAGTCGGCGATGATGGCCGCCTGATCGCGACTGCCGGGCTGCAGCTGCAGCGCGAGACAGCCCACACCCGGCGTGCCCTTGAACCCGCCGCGCACGGCGTTGCCGGTGCTTCGGGTGCCGACCCGTCGAGCGCTGTAGCTGTTGTGCACGAAACCTTGCAGCACACCGCCGGAGATCAGTTCGTTGCGCCGCGCGGCCAGGCCCTCGCCGTCGAGATCGGTGGCGGTGTACGCCAACGGGTTGGTCGGATCGTCGACCAGCGTGACGATCGGGTTCGCCACCTGCTCGCCGAGCCGGTCCATGAACAGACTGCGGCCCTTCGCGACAGCCTCGCCGTTCAGCGTCGACGAGATGACGCCCAGCAACATCGCCGTGACGTACGGGTCGAGGACCACCGTCACCCGCCGGCTCGCGGGCTTGGTCGCGCCGAGCAGCCGAGTGGCGCGGTCGGACGCCTCGCGCGCTGCCTTGTCGAGATCGAAGTCGTCCGGCGAGCGACCGACGCTGAAGCCGAAACCGGTCTGAGTCTCGTCGCCTTCGTCGGCCATCGTGCTGACGCTCACGTAGCAGCCGTTCTCCCTGCCGGACCGACGCACGCCCGTCGTGGACGACACGGCGTTCTCCACCATCACGTCGGCGTAGTTCGCATCGTCGATCCGCACCCTCGGATCGGTGGCCAGCGTGAGCCGCTCGAGCTCTTTGGTCAGCGTGATCTTCTTGTCCGTGCCGTAGCTGGCGAGCTGCTCGCTCCAGAGCTCTTGGGGCACGACGTCCACACCGTCGGGTTCGGCCAGACCGGCCCACTCGTCGGGTGTTCCGAACTCCACGTTGTCGCGTGCTTCGGCCAGCACCTCGGCAATGGCGGCAAGGTCCAAGGTTCCGGCGTAGGCGAAACCGGTGCGACCGTTGCGGATGACGCGGATGCCGATCCCCTCGCTCTGCGCGCTGACGAAGTGCTCGACCTCGCCCTCGTAGATGCGAATGTCGGTCTCGACGTCGCGCGACACGAACGCTTCCACCTGCTCGCCCGCGCCGGCCTGGGCCACGACCCGATCGGCGAGCGCCTGCAGTTCCTCGCTCATGCCGCAGTACCGCCGACGGTCAGCGACCTCACCCGTAGCGTCGGCTGGCCGTCGCCCACGGGCACGCCCTGGCCGTCCTTGCCGCACGTGCCGGCGTTGCCCATCGCGAAGTCGTTGCCCAGCAGGTCGATGTCGCTGAGAACCTGC
>JAYVMH010000297.1:0-12578 GCA_043759015.1 Actinomycetota bacterium | reverse complement strand
CCCTTTTTGGGCGCCGCCTTTGACAACAACAGATTTCGGTGGCTATAGCGGCAGGGTCACACCCGTTCCCATCCCGAACACGGAAGTTAAGACTGCCTGCGCCGATGGTACTTGGGGGTAGACCCCCTGGGAGAGTAGGTCGCCGCCGGATTTCTCACTCAACACTCCTTCGGGGGTGTTGAGTACTTTTTGGGCTCGAATGGTCCCGACAACGCCCCCACCGACGTCGTTCGACGCGGCAGGGGCGTTTGGTCGTTTTCGGGTCCTCACGCTCGTAGGATCGAAGCCCTATGCCGCCGCCGCCCCGCCGCCCCAGCTCCTCCTCCAGTGGGCGACCACGTCCCGGTGGTCGCCCGGCTGGCCGCTCGGGCAGCAGCGGCGCAGGTACCGGTCGGTCAGGTACCTCTGGCGCAGGTACCTCCGGCGCAGGTACGGGTCGTGCAGGTACGGGTCGTGCAGGAACGGGTCGTGCAGGAACGGGTCGTGCAGGAACGGGTCGTGCAGGAACGGGTCGTGCAGGATCGGGAGGCTCGAGTACGGATCGTGGAGGAACAACCGGTTTGTCCCGGTCGGGAAACGCCACAGGTCGGCCACCGCGGCGCGAAGGCGACGACGCCAGCGGCGATCGCCGGCCGCCCCGAGCAGGGGGTGCCACCGGCCGAACCCGTCCTTCGGGTGCCGGCGAGGGCTCTCGCGACGGCGACGATCGGCGCGGTGCGTCCAGCGCAACGCCCGGCGGCCGCGGGCGTCCGACAATTGGTAGGGGCGCGCCCCGTCGCGATCCCCGGGCCGACTCCGGGGCGCAACGCCCCGAACGCGGCCCCCGCCCCGGCTCCGCTGATCGTGCGGATCGTGGTCCGCGTCCCGAGCGCGCTGAACGCACTGATCGTGGTCCGCGTCCCGAGCGCGCTGACCGGCCGTTTAATCGTGGCGAGCGTGGCGAGCGACCCGATCGGGGTCCGAGCCGTGGGCGGCCGACCAGTCGTGATCGCGTGCCGACTCGGCGGGCCGGACCGCCGATGACCGCTGCGCAGCGACGCGCTGCCGAGGTGAAGGCCACCCGTCCGTACCGTGAGAAGTCCGAGCCTGCCGCACCGCCGCCGTGGGAGCGCGAACAGTGGGTCGACGAGGGCTCGCTGCGCCGCGAAGCCGAGCTCGCGACCGCCCGTGCGACCGAGCAGGTGTCGCCGACCCCCAATCCGACCTCGAAGCGGCGGACCTCGCTGGAACTGGCGCCCGAGGTTGCCGAGGACCTGGCTGCGGTGTCGCCCGCCAACCGCGCCGCTCGTTACCAAGAGCGGTTGACGAGCGCCGCCGATGCGCTGGACCGAGGCCGGTTCGCCGACGCGCGGCGAATGGTCCAGCCGGTGCTTCGGGACCTTCCCGACCTGGCGTTCGCCCACGAGATCGCCGGGCTGTCGCTGTATCGGCTCGGCCAGTGGCGCAAGGCTGTGGCCGAACTCGAGCTGGCCCGTCAGCTCACTGGAACGATGCAGCATCACGCGGTGCTCGCCGACTGCTACCGGGCGATGCGCCGGTATCACGAGGTCGAGGTGCTGTGGCGAGAGCTTCGCGAAGCCTCTCCCGAGCCTGCGCTGATGGCCGAGGGTCGGATCGTGGCCGCGGGCGCGCTGGCCGATCAGGGCGACCTCAGCGGAGCCTTGAAGGTGATGCAGAAGGCGCTCGACGTACCCAAGAAGCCACGGGACTATCACCTGCGCCAGTGGTACGTGCTCGCCGATCTGTACGACCGTTCGGGCGAGGTGATCAAGGCCCGTCGTTACTTCTCGCTGATCCTCGAGGTCGATCGCGAGTTCGCCGACGTCACAGATCGACTGCGCACGCTCGGCCGCTGAGCACCCGCGCTTGTCTGTCACACCCCTCGCGTAGCGTTCCTTCCGACTTCCCCGTCCGAACACGTTGAACGTTCGCGCCCCTGCGGCGCAGAAGGGGGATTCGTCATGAACATCGTCGTCCTGAGCGGGCATCTCAGCAGCCCGCCGCAACCGAGATTGCTCGCATCGGGTTCGGTGCTGTGGTCGCTGGAGGTCACCACGGCCACCGACGAGGGTGCCTGGTCCGTCCCGGTGGCGTGGTTCGACCCGCCGTCCGAACCGGCGTTCGCCCGTGGCGACGTGGTGGTCGTGGTCGGCTCGGTGCGTCGCCGCTTCTTCCGCGGGGCGGCCGGCACACAGAGCCGCACCGAGGTCGTGGCCACCGACGTCGTGCCTGCCACTGCTCGCAAGCGGGTCGAGCGGCTGCTGCAGCGCGAGGTCAGCAGGCTGGGAGAACATCGAGGAGGCGCACTACGATCGTCGGCATGAACGAACAGATGCTCGCGCGTGTGCGATCTGCCGAGGGTTTCATCGCGGCGCTCGATCAGAGCGGTGGCAGCACACCGAAGGCACTGCGGCTGTACGGCATCGAGGAATCCGAGTACTCCTCGCAGGCCGACATGTTCGATCTCATCCACGCGATGCGGTCGCGCATGATCACCAGCGCCGTGTTCAACGGCGACCGAGTGCTGGCTGCCATCCTGTTCGAGGGCACCATGGATCGCGACATCCAGGGCAAGGGCGCCGCGGACTACCTGTGGTCGGTGAAGAACGTGGTGCCGTTCCTGAAGGTGGACAAAGGGCTCGCCGACGACGCTGACGGCGTGCAGGTGATGAAGCCGATGCCGGGGCTCGACGAGCTCGTGGCGCGGGCCGCGACCAAAGGTGTGTTCGGCACGAAGATGCGTTCGGTCATCAAGCTCGCCAACGCGACCGGCGTCGCGGCCGTCGTCGCCCAGCAGTTCGAGGTCGGGCGCCAGATCCTTGCAGGGGGTCTAGTCCCGATCATCGAGCCGGAGGTCGACATCAACAGCGCCGAGAAGGGCGATGCAGAGGTACTGCTCCTCCAGTCGCTCCTTGCGGCGCTGGAGTCGCACCCTGCCGACCAGCCGGTGATGCTCAAGCTCACCCTGCCGTCGGTGGACGACTTCTACCAACCGCTCGTGGGCCACCCGAAGGTCTTGCGGGTCGTCGCGCTGTCGGGGGGCTACACCCGCGACGATGCCAACGCCCGCCTGTCCCGGAACCACGGCGTCATTGCCAGCTTCTCACGAGCGCTCACCGAGGGGCTCAGTGCCAAGCAGAGCGATGCGGAGTTCGACGCCACTCTCGACGCCACGATCGCCGGCATCCTCGCCGCGTCGATCACCTGAGGCCGGGGCTCGGTTCGAGGCCGGCTCGGGTCGTTTCCGCTCAGTCCAAGGGCCGCAGCACCGGTCCGGTGCGCAGCTTCGGTGTGAAGAACGTCGACTTCGGCGGCATGAGCAGGCGCTCGTCCGCGGTCCGGCGAATCTCGATGAGGCTCGTCGGCCGGATCAGCACCCCGACGGAGGCTGCGCCCGACATCACGATGTCGACGACGTGCTGCACGCCGTGCTGATAGGTCACATCGATGTCGTGTGCCGCAAGTGCATGCTCGAGGTAAGCGCCGTCCAACGCGCGAACGCCGTCGAATGCAGAGGCCCTCGGGGTCAGCCAGACCCCTGAGCCGTCGGGCCGCACCAAGCACAACGAACCCCGGGTGACGACGTCGACGGCGAACGACGGCTGCACCCGCCCCGCCTCGTGTGCGTCGAAGCAGCCGGCGAGGACTTCGAGCACCTCGGCCGACGTCACGCCGTGGTAGAGGCGATGGATGGCGTCGATGCTGAGTTGGTCCCCCACCAGCTCCGCCACGTACGTGAGGGTCAGTTCGGCGGGGCCTGCATTGCCGGCGGCGCGCTGCTCGTCGCGGAACGTGCGGCTGATCGCATATCGATGGTGGCCGTCGGCGATGAGCACCGGATTGGATTCGACGGCGCCGCGGATGGCCGCCACTCGATCGGGATCGGTCACCCGCTCGACCGTGTGCAGCACTCCGTTCTCGTCGTGGCAGGAGCCCATCGGCTCGCTCGGCTCGACGAGCAACTCGGTGAGTCCGGGGGTCAGCGAGAGACCCCACACCGGGGACAGGTTCGTGTTGGTCGCGCGGGTGAGGTCGAGGCGATCACTCTTCGCCTTCGGCGTGGTTCGTTCGTGCGGGAGCACGCCATCTGCGCCTTCGTCGACGACCTCCAGTGCGCCGAGCACACCGACGGTCTCGCGGATCGCTCCGGTCTCGTCGGTGAAGCGCATGCGGTACAGCGTGAACGAGGGCTGCGGGTCGCGCACCAGCGTCCCCTCGGCGATCCACGCCTGCAATCGCTTGGCCGCATCCTGATAACGGTTCGGTCCGTCGGCGTCGCGCGGCACGTCGATGGCGACGATGTTGCGCGGGTGTCGGGCCAGGAGCACGTCGACGTCGGCGTCGCTCAACACGTCGTACGGAGGCGCGGCGACGAGGTCCAGGGGCAGCGACATCGATGGTGTCGACGAATAGCGAAGGGCGGCGAAGGGTTCGAAGCGAGGCACCCGCACAGGTTGGCATCTGGCGTGCCAGGATGGCCAGACATGTTTCCGGTGCTCTGCGATCTCGATGGCGTCGTGTGGCTCGCTCAGCAACCGATCCCTGGGTCCGTCGAAGCGATCGCCCTCCTTCGCTCGCAGGGCCATCGCGTGCTGTTCGTCACCAACAACTCGTCTGCCCGCGTCGACGACCAGGAAGCGGCACTCGCTCGAATCGGCATCCCCGCCGTCGGCGAGGTCCTCACCTCGGCGCAGGCCGCCGCCCAACTGCTCGAGCCCGGCCAGCGAGCGCTGGTGTGCGGTGGCGACGGGGTGGTGCAGGCCCTGCAGGCGCGAGGGGTGACGGTGTGCACCGACGGCGACGTCGACGCGGTCGTCGTGGGCTGGCACCGCACGTTCGACTACGACGGCCTCACTCGAGCGGCGCGGGCGGTACGACGTGGCGCGATGCTGATCGGGACCAACGACGACGCGACCTATCCGACGCCCGACGGCCCGATCCCTGGCGGCGGTTCGATCCTCGCCGCGGTCCGCACGGCCAGTGGCGCGACGCCGGTCGTCGCCGGCAAGCCGTACGAGCCGATGGCGATGTTGGTTCGGGCCGTCGTCGGCCAGGAAGCGTCGAGGGAGGCAGTGATGGTCGGCGATCGGCCGAGCACCGATGGGTTGTTCGCCCGCACGCTCGGGTGTCGCTACGCACATGTGTTCAGCGGCGTGACGCCGCGCGACGCGATCATCGACCCTGTGCCCGACGTGGCTGTCGCCGACCTTGCCGCGGTCGCCGCCGCGGTCATCCGCGGAACGTTCTCAAGGTAGGCTTGCACCATGTCTGGAAACGCACTCGTGAAGCGGCTGCTCGATGCCGGGATGCAGTTCACCGAAATGTCGCAAGAACAGGCCGAGAAGATCGTGAAGGAGCTCGTCAAGAACGGGCAGTCCAGGCGCAAGGACAGCACAAAGCTGGTCGAGGAGCTGCTTGGTCGCGGTCGCGAGGCCACCGAGTCGGCGGTCGCCGCTGTGCAGGCCGGTTGGGCCAAGCAGCTCGGCCGTTTCGCCGCCCGCCTCGACGAGATCGAAGCCAACGTGGAGGACATCGCCCAGAAGCTGGGGATCACCAAGGCGCCGGCCACAAAGGCCGCGCCGGCGAAGAAGGCTGCCGCGGCAAAGGCGACCGCAAAGAAGGCTGCGCCGGCGAAGAAGGCCGCCGCGGCAAATGCGACCGCAAAGAAGGCTCCTGGGAAGAAAGCCGCCGCCAAGAAGGCTCCGGCCAAGAAGGCCTGATCCGTGGCGAGACGCCAACGTCTCGACGCAGAACTGGTTCGACGACAGCTCGCTTCCTCGCGTGTGGACGCCGCGCGAGCGATCGAAGCCCAAAGGGTCCACGTCAACGGCGCGGTCGCCGACAAGGCGTCGCGCCAGGTTCACGCCGGTGATGCGATCGTCGTCGAAGGCGAGGGTCCCAGGTTCGTGAGTCGTGGTGGCGACAAGCTCGCCCAGGCTCTCGGGGTCTTCGCCCTCGATGTCTCGGGTTGGCGCGTGCTGGACGCCGGCGCGAGCACCGGTGGGTTCACCGACTGCCTCCTTCAACACGGCGCCGCACACGTCGTCGCGCTCGACGTCGGTCATGGACAATTGCACCCGAAGGTTCGCGGCGATCATCGCGTCACGGTGCTGGAGCGGCACCACGTCCGCGATGTCGATCTCGCCACGATCCGCGGTCCGGTCCGTCTGGTGACGGCCGATCTTTCGTTCATCTCCATCGTCCGTGTGCTCGATGCGCTCATCAGCGTCGCCGAGCCCGGTGGGCATCTCGTGCTCCTGGTGAAACCGCAGTTCGAGGCCGGACGCGTCGAGGTGGCCCGCGGGCACGGGGTGATCACCGACCCGGCAATCCACTCCCGCGTGCGCGAGGAGGTGCAGGGCGCGCTGGTCGAGCGCGGCTGCACGGTGCTCGGTTGGTGCGACTCGCCGATCACCGGTGGCGACGGGAACCGCGAATTCCTTGTACATGCCACCACGAACACGTCAGGATTCACCGAGTGAGCTCCATCCTGCTGGTCGCCCATCACGAACGAGTGGAGGCGGCGGCGCTGGCCCAGGCGGCGGCGACCTGGCTTCGAGGGCACGGGCATCGAGTGTGGATGCCACCACCGGACGCTGCCGCGCTCACCTTGGACGGTCTGGGCTCCGATGAGGAAGCCTCGAGCGCCGATCTCGCCGTGTGCATCGGTGGCGACGGCACGATGTTGCGGACGGTCCACCTCCTACAGGGCGCGCCGGTTCCGATCATCGGGGTCAACGTCGGTCTCCTCGGGTATCTCACCGAAGTCGAGCCGCCGGCGCTATCGCATTCGCTGGAGCGGTTCTTCGCCGGCCCCGCCGACGGCCACTGGCGTGTCGACGAGCGGATGATGATCGACCTCGTGCTCCGTCGTGGCGGTGCCTCGATCGGCAGGTGGACCGCGCTCAACGAAGGGGTGGTGGAAAAGCAGGAGTCGGGTCACACGGTGCGTCTGCAGGTGATCATCGACGGTGCGCCGTTTACCTCCTATGCCGCCGACGGATTGATCATCGCGACGCCTACGGGTTCGACTGCCTACTCGTTGTCGGCGCGCGGGCCGGTGCTCTCTCCGCGCACCCGAGCCATCCTCGTGACCCCGGTGTCGCCGCACATGTTGTTCGACCGCTCGCTCGTGCTCGACCCGAGCGAGGCCGTGGAGGTCGAGGTCATCGGCCATCGCGGGGTGACGTTGTCGATCGATGGTCAGCCCGTCACGTCCCTGACCGAGGGGGATAGGGTGGCCGTCGAGCCCAGCCTGCACACGGCGAGATTCGTGCGCTTCGGCGAGCGGCACTTCCATCAGATCCTGAAGGCAAAGTTCGGTTTGGCGGACCGTTGAGATGTTGCATGAACTCCACATCGAGTCGCTCGGGGTAATCGAGCAGCTGGACCTCGTCCTCGGGCCGGGGCTCACCGCGCTCACCGGCGAAACCGGTGCCGGCAAGACGATGCTCGTGGAAGCGATCAGCCTGCTCGTGGGCGGTCGGGCCGACGCGTCCGTCGTGCGACCGGGGGCGGCCGAGGCGCGAGTCGAAGGACGATTCGTGGTTGCCGACGACGAGTACGTGGTCGCCCGCGTCATCCCCTCCGATGGTCGCTCACGAGCGTACGTGAACGGCCGCCTCGCCACCGTGGCCAACCTGGCCGACCTCGGCCACCGCGTCGTGGACCTCCACGGCCAGCATGCACACCAGAGCCTGCTCGCCGCGAGCGAGCAACGGGACGCGCTCGATCGCTTCTGCCACACCGATCTCGGGCAGCTCCGCGATGCCAGGGCGCGGCTCACCGAGATCGATGCGGCGCTCGCCGCGCTCGGTGGCGATTCACGATCGCGTGCCCGCGAGGTCGACCTGCTGCGGTTCCAGTCCGCCGAGCTGCAGTACGCCGCCATTGCTGCTGCAGACGAGGACGTCCGCCTGGAAGCCGAGCACGATGTGCTCGCCGGCGCCGTGGAATATCGATCGCTGGGCGAAGCGGCCTTTGCATCGCTCACCGACGACGGAGGCGCGGGCGACTCGATGTCGGCAGCGCTGCGAACCATCGTCGGCCGGGCGCCGTTCGCCGAACTCGAGATCCGTCTGCGTGCACTCATCGCCGAGGCGACCGACATCGCCGCCGAGCTCCGCGATCGAGCTGAAGCGATCGACGAGGATCCAGAGCGCCTCGCCGTGGTGCGGGAGCGGATGCAGCTGCTCCGCGATCTGCGGCGCAAGTACGGCGACACGCTCGCCGAGGTGATCGGCTTTCACGCCGACGTGGAAGCGCGGCTGGCCGAGCTCGAGGGCTACGAACAGCGTGTCGCGTTGCTGGAGACCGAGCGCACGATCGCCGCGGGCGAGGAGCGCCGGGCCGCGGGCGCGGTCGGCGCGGTCCGCCGTGGCGGTGCGGACGCGTTGGCGTCGGCGGTGCAGCACCATCTCCGCGAGCTGGCGATGCCGCATGCCGAGGTCTCTGTGCGCGTCGGCGAATCGGACCCGGGTGACGACGTATCGTTCCTCCTGGCCGCGAACCCCGGCGCACCTCTGCTCCCACTCTCGCGAGTGGCGAGCGGTGGAGAACTGGCAAGGTCGATGTTGGCACTGCGCCTCGTGCTGAGCGAAGCGCCCGACACGCTCGTGTTCGACGAGGTGGACGCGGGCATCGGTGGTTCGGCCGCGGTGGCGGTCGGGCGCAGCCTCGCATCGCTCGGTGAACGTCACCAGGTGTTGGTCGTCACCCATCTCGCCCAGGTTGCCGCGCTCGCCGACACCCACGTCGTGGTTCGCAAGGACGTCGTCGACCGCGGCGGTGCCATCTCCACAGTGGCGTCGGCGCGGACAGTGCACGGCGACGAGCGCGTCGACGAGGTGGCTCGCATGCTGTCCGGCGACGAAGCCGGCGACTCCGCCCGCCGTCACGCGGCCGACCTGTTGGACAAACCGATGAAGCGGCCCCCGGGGTGACGGGTCTCGAGCTGGACTCGAGTTCGACCTCCGGCCTGCGACGGGACACCGCAGTCGTCACGCTCTGCACCCTGATCTCGCGCGTCTCCGGTTTCGGCCGCGTCCTGGCGGTCGCGGCGGTGCTGGGCAGCGGGTTGCTCGGCGACGTGTACCAGACGGCGAACCTGCTCCCGAACCTGCTCTTCGAGCTCGTCGCCTCCGGGGTGCTCCAGGCGGTGCTCCTCCCCTCGTTCGTCGAAGCGCGTCGACTCGGCGGCGGGCATGCGCTGAGCAGCGCGGTGCAGGCGGCGAACGGCCTCGCCCTGCTCGCCCTCGGTTCGATCGGCGTCGTCGGGATGCTGGCCTCGCCGCTGTTGGCCCGGTTGATGGTCGCCTCCGAACCGTCGAGCTCGATCGCGCACGACAAGTTGCACGTGATGGTGCCGATGGCGATCGTGTTCGTGCCCCAACTCGTGTGCTACGGCCTCGCGTCCGTCACCAGCGCAGCATTGAACGCCCGCGGTCGCTTCGTCGCGGCAGCGCTGGCGCCGGCGGTGAACAACGTCGTGGTGATCATCGCCTGTGTCTGGTTCAGGGCCTCGCGGCATGGCGCGGTCGCAGATCTCCATCTGACCACGTACCAGTTCGTCATCATCGCGGGCGGCACCACGCTCGGAGTGGTCGCCTACAGCCTCACGCCCGCGATCGTCCTGCGGCTCGATCGTGTGCACTGGCGACCACGGTGGGACCCATCGCACCCTGCGGTGAAGTCGATGCGGTCCTCGTTCGGCTGGGCGACGCTGTCGATCGTCGGGACGCTGGGGCCGACAGCGTTCGCGCTGGCGATCGGCAACGGCGCGGCCGGCGGCGTCGCCGTGTTCGTCTATGCCTTCGCCTTCTTCGTGCTGCCCCACGCGCTCGTGGCCGTACCGATCGCCACCACGCTCGCCCCACGCGTCGCCGACCGGTGGCAGGAGCACGACATGGAGAGCGTCCGCGACACGATGAACAGTTCAATGCGACTCCTGGTGCCCCTGTTGGCCCTCGGTGGCGCTGGGATGGTGGCCCTGGCGTGGCCCGTTGCGCGAGCGGCAGCGTTCGGACAGACGGCGAGCCAGGGTCTCGCGCCGATCGCGCACACGCTGACAGCGTTCGGCCCGGGGCTCCTCGGCTACGGGGTCTCCTTCGTGATGGCGAGGGTGCTGTTCTCGATCGGTGAAGTCCGAATTGCCGCGTTGCTCGGAATCGTCGGCGGCGTGCTCGGTGTCGCCTGGATGGTGGTCGGCTCGGCGCTGATGGCACCGACCGAGCGGGCGGCGGCGCTGGCGATCGGCTACGGCCTCTCGCAGACCGTGGCGGCAGTGCTGCTGAGCTGGCGGGTCAAGACGGTGACCGGTTCGATGCGCGGCGCGATCGTCCCGCGCCTGTTGACAGAGGCGCTGCTCGCCGGTGCGGCATCGGTGGCAGTGATGCTGTGGGTCGTGTCGCGCTTCGACGCGACCCGTCGCCAGGCTGTGGCGGCGTTGCTGCTCGCCGGCGCCGCAGGTGTGGTGGTGTTCACGGGGTTGATCGCGTCAGTTCGCGGGCGTGAGCTCGCCGGCCGCCGCGCGCAGCAGTCGCTGTGACCGCCGTCGTTCGTGCATCCGGATCAACCATTCGGCGAAACCGATGATGACTGCACCGCCGGCGGCATCCAGGAAGTAGTGGTTCGCGGTCACCACGATCGACATGAGCGTGAGCGACGGATAGAGCAGACCCAACACCCGCACCCCCTGATGGCGGCTGTAGCGGTAAATGACGACGGCGCACCAGACCGCCCACGCGAAGTGGAGGCTGGGCATCGCGGCGTATTGGTTGGCGACGGCCTTGGCGACAGGGGAGTGGTAGCTCCACAGCCCGCCGACCTTGGCGAGCGTGTCGACGAAGCACTTGCCGATCGTGTACCCGTCGGGCCCGGGCACCGGGATGCTGTGGTTGCACTTGTACAGCCGCGGCGGGGCGAGAGGAAAAGCCCAGTAGCCGATCAACGCCAGTGAGGTGGTGAGCCCCAACAGGTTGCGCATTGCGCGGTAGCTGTCGTGGCGTCGCATGTAGAGCCAGATCAGCAGCCCCACGGTGATGACGAAGTGCAGCGTGCCGTAGTAGATGTTCATCGTCTTGATGAACCAGCGAGCACCGAGGAACGCTTGCTGGATGGCCTGCTCGTGGAAGACCTTCATCGAGCGCTCGAGGTCGACGAGCCTTCGCGCGTTGCCGTAGGCACGGTTGGTGACCCCGCCATGGTCGGCCAGACTGCGGATGGTCTGGTACACGTAGTAGAAGCCGATGACGATCGCGGTTTCTCGCAGCCAACCGAACCTGCTGGAGGACGACGACGGCACCGAGGTGAGGGACGGCTCAGCCGTGTCGACCTTCGAGGCTGCAGTCATCCGGTCAAAACTAGCCTGGTACCATCGCTCGACCGCCCGCACGGTCGTATATGCCGCACTCGATCCGCTCGCTCTGGCGCACCCGCCACGCTCCCGCACTGGTCGTGGCGGCGGTGGGTTGCATCGTCTACGCAGCATGGCAACCGCCGACCACCGACCTCGCCGTCGTCCAGTTCCGTGTCGAGCTCTTCCGCCGCGGGCCCTTCTCGGTGTGGAACAACCAGTGGTTCGGTGGCCACCACACGACGACGTACCTGCTCTCGCCCGTGCTCGCCTTCCTGATCGGTGTCGTCGGTCTCGGCGTGGTCTCGGTGCTGGCGGGCGCTTGGTTCGGTTCGGTGCTCGTCCACCTCCTGACCGACGCGCATCCGACGCTCCACCGGCCTCGACTCGCCGCCGTGGCCCTCACGTTCGGCCTGCTCACATCGCTGTACGGCGGGCGCACCACGTTCTTGCTCGGGGCGGCGATCGGCATCGCCACATTGTGCGGCGCACTCGCCGGCCGGTTCTGGCTCACGAGCGGTCTTGTGGTGCTCACGTCCGTCGCGAGCCCCGTCGCCGGCGTCTTCGTGGCGCTGATCGGATGCGCCGTCGTGTGTGCGCACGCGCTCCGGTTCCGCATCGGCGTGGTCATGGTGGTGGGCTCGCTCGTCCCGATCGGGCTCCTGGCCGTGTTGTTCGCCGAGGGCGGGGACTTCCCGTTTCCGACCGGCGGCGTTGTCAATGCACTGATCGCCACCGGTCTCGTCGCCGTTCTGGGCTGGCGCTTCCGTGCGGTCCGCTGGGCAGCGCTCGGGTACGTGGTGTTCTGTGTCCTGTGCGCCGCGGTCGCCAACCCGGTCGGCGGGAACGCGGCCAGGTTCGCCGCGCTGACGGCGCCTGTTGCGGTCGTGATGCTCGCCGAGATGACGTTCACGTGGGTGGCGGTCCTTGCCGCGCCCCTGGTGCTGCTGCAGCTGGCCCCGATCTCGATGGCAGTCGCGGGGGATCGTGCGCAGACCGAGGCGTCGTTCTACGCTCCCTTGCTCGCAACGTTGTCGAGCCACTCGGCACCGCTGCGGGTCGAGGTGGTCCCGGTCGCGACGCACGGCGAGGCGAACTTCGTCGCGTCGAGGTTTCCGATCGCCCGCGGATGGCATCGGCAGTTGGACCGGAAGTACAACGGGTTGTTCTACCGCGGTCAGCTCGATCCGCAGGAGTACGAGAGCTGGCTGCGCGACCTGGGCGT
>JAYVMH010000296.1:0-5695 GCA_043759015.1 Actinomycetota bacterium | reverse complement strand
GGCGTTGGTCCGACCGGCGCGGCCGCAAGCCGTTCATCGGTGCCGGCTACGGGCTCGCCGCGGTCGGGAAGGCGTTGGTCGCGGTCGCCACCGTGTGGCCGATGGTGCTCGTGGGCCGCGTGGTGGATCGATTCGGCAAGGGGGTTCGCTCGTCGCCTCGCGACGCGCTGATCGCCGCCTCCACCGCGCCGGAGCATCGCGGGCGGGCGTTCGGGTTCCACCGCACCGGCGACACGCTGGGTGCGGTCATCGGTCCGTTGCTGGGTCTGTGGGCGTTGTCGGCGATGCACAACAACCTGCACCATGCCCTGTGGTGGGCGGTCGTACCGGCGGTGATCTCCGCGCTGCTGGTCGTGCTGGTGCGCGACCACGTCGGGCCGTCGAAGCCGAACCAGGTGGAAGGGGCGAAGGCGCCGGTCGCGCACGATCACACGCCGTTGCCGCGTGAGTTCCGGCGGGTGACGACGATGCTGGTGATCATCGCCGTGGTGAACTTCAGCGACGTGCTGATCCTGCTGCGCGTCGTGGATCTCGGCTACTCGACCACCAAGGTGGTACTCGCCTACGTGCTGTTCAACACGGTGTACACGCTGGGCTCGTACCCCGCCGGCGTGCTGACCGACACCTGGCCACGCGCTCGTGTGTACGCCGTTGGTCTGGTGGCGTTCTCCGTCGGGTACCTCGGTCTCGGGCTCAGCCACGGCGGGTGGACGGTGTTTGCCTGCATCGCGGTCTACGGGTTGTTCCCCGCGTTCACCGACGGCGTGGGGAAGGCATGGATCGCATCGCTCGTCCCCAGGGAACATCTCGGACGCGCGCAGGGTGTGTATCAGGGACTGAACAGTGGCGCGGTGCTGGTCGCCGGGCTGTGGGCCGGGCTGCTGTGGAAGGTCGGACCGGGTGATGGCAAGGTGCCGCTGCTGGTGTCGGGCGCGTGCGGCATCGTCGCGGCCGCAGTGGTGACGGCGACCGGGCCGCGTGGTGGACTCGAGCGATGAGCGACACCACGGTGCAGACGATCGACGGTCCGATGGGTGTGTTCGTGGCCGAGCCCGTCGGCACGCCTGCTCGCCGTTGATCGTCAGCCGACGCGGCGGAGCGTGTTGCGGTCGGTGCGGGCGTACGGCTCGGGGAACTCGTTCATCCGCAGCATCGTGGTCTCTTCGTAGCTCCACGTGCCGTCGCCGATGGAGATCGTGACGTCGTCACTGACCGAACTGGCATTGGCCCCGAGGTACTGGTTCTCGCCGATCGTGTGGTTCCCGCCGTCCTTGCGCGCCGACAGCGTGAACGACGTTGCATCGGCGCCTGCGTTGCCACCGGCGAACACGGTGATGCCGCTTGCTAGTGGCGTAGGAGCTGCTCAGGCCGGAAACACGGTGACGCCGGCCACGACGGTCCGGGTGACACAAGTGTCCAGCAAGCTGTCGGGTCCGTCGCGGAACGGGTCGCGGTCGAGCACCACGAAGTCCGCGGCGAGGCCCGGCCGGAGCATGCCGCGGCGGTGCTCCTCGAAGCATGCCCAAGCGCTGTCGCGCGTGCCGTGGCACACGGATTGCTCGAGCGGCAACGCGAAGTCGGGCCGCAGCGGTGTCGCCGTGGCGACCGAGGGCGAGCGGCGGGTGGCGGCGATGAACATGTTGGGGAGCGGGTGATGGGCGGCGGTCGGTGTGTCGGTGCCGAACGCCAACGTGGTGCCGTGGGCGAGGTACTCGGGCCAGGCGAACCCTTGTTGTGAGCGCTCGGGGCCGAGGACTGCGAGCCAGTTCTCGAGATACGCGGGGTCGACGTGCACGGGCTGCATGGAGGCGGTGACGCCGAGTGGAGCCAGGCGAGCGATGTCCACCGACTGCACGTACTCGAGGTGTTCGATCCGGTGCCGCCGCTCGCGAACGTCGCCGCGGGCCGCTCGCCGTGCAGCCGCCACCTCCAGCACGTCGAGGGCGGTGCGGACGGCGAGGTCGCCGATGGCGTGCAACGCGATCTGCAGCCCTGCATCGTCGGCGGCGAGCACGACCGGCTCGAGTGCTTCGCGGGGCCACACCACCTCCCCCGGGCCACCGTTGGTGAACGGCGCGCACATGCCGGCCGTGCAGCCGTCGATGGTGCCGTCGGTGACCAGCTTGATCCCGGCGATCCGAACGCGGGGGGTCGGCGGCGCGGCGGCGCGGGCGATCACGTCGTGCACCTGCGCGAGCTCGGTCGCTGGGTCGCCGGTGCGGGTGATCAGCCAGTGGCCGACGACCGTGAACGGCAGCCGGCCCTGCGCCTCTGCGCGCTGCAGGGCGCGCAACGCCTTCCCGTCGAGCGCCATGTCGACCGCGGCCGTGGTGCCCGCGGCGAGGTAGGCGTCGATCGCGGCCAGCAGGTGGCGATCATCGGTGGCGGGCGAGCTGTCGTTCATCACCGGCCAGGCGATGTGGTAGCCGGCGTTCTCCAGCAGCAGGCCGGTGGCAAGGCCGTTCGCGTCGCGAACGATCGTGCCGCCGACGGGATCCGCACGTTCGTCGTCGATGCCCAGTTCGGCCAGCGCAGCGGAGTTGCACCAGACCGAGTGAAGGTCGCTCGCGTCGAGGTACACGGGCCGATCGTCGATCACCGCATCGAGCATCTGGCGTGTCGGTGCGTGATCCGCCACGGCGGCGAACACCCAGCCGACACCGAGCACGCGGGGCGCGTCGGGGTTTGCCGCCAGCCAGCGTCGAAGCTCGGCGGCGATGTCCTCCAGGCTGGTGCACGACCGGAGCGCGGCGCGGGTGAGCGCGGCTCCGGCGTGCAGGAGGTGCGCGTGCCCGTCGACGAAGCCGGGAACGACGACGCCTTCACCGGCGTCGATCACGTCGAAGTGCTCACCTGGCAGCTCACCGGGCACCTCGATCGGCGCATCACCGACGTACGTGATCGTCGCCCCGTCGATCACCATTGCGTTCGCCCACGGCTGATCGGGATCCGCGGTGAAGATCCGACCTCGAACGAGTTGCTTCGACGGAGCTGTCATGCCCGGCGACACTAGCGAGGTGGCCCACGCACCCGGCGGGTACCGTACCGATCGGTGCGGTCGGTCAAGCACGTCGTCCGCCCTCGTTCACCCGTTGCCGATTGCATCGCAAGGAGTCCCCATGACGACCGTTCGTGCGTTCACCGCAGGTCACCGCGACGATGCCTGGGTGCGAGCCGTCACTTCGCTGCCCATCGAGCAGCTCGGCGCCGGCGACGTGTTGGTGCGTGTGCAGTACTCCGGCATCAACTTCAAGGACGGGCTGGCGAGCAGCGAGACCGGCAAGGTCGCTCGGCTCGACCCGCTCGTGCCCGGCGTGGACCTGGCCGGCGTGGTGGAGGAATCGGCCGATCCGGCCATCGCCGTCGGTTCGTCGGTCATCGTGCACGGGTATGACCTCGGTGTCGCCCATCACGGTGGCTACGCCGAGCTCGCTCGAGTTCCCGGTGCGTGGGTGGTGCCGATGCCTGCCGGTCTCGACGCGAGAACCGCGATGCTCGTGGGCACAGCCGGCTACACAGCGGCGTTGTCGGTCGATGCCCTCGAGCGGCATGGGCTGCAGCCCGGCAGCGGGCCGGTGCTGGTCACCGGCGCGTCGGGTGGCGTCGGGTCGATGGCGATCGGCATGTTGGCCGCCCGCGGCTTCGAGGCTGTCGCCAGCACGGGCAAGCCGGCGGAGGCCGACTGGTTGCGTTCGATCGGCGCGACCGAGGTGATCGACCGTGCCGAGACATCCGCCGACAATGGTCGTGCGCTGGAGAAGGAACGCTGGGCCGGCACCGTCGACTGCGTCGGGGGCACCACGTTGGCGTACGCCCTGCGCACGGCGCGCTACGGCTCCGCGGTTGCCGCCAGCGGCCTCACCGGTGGCACCGGGCTGCCCACGACGGTGCTGCCGTTCATCCTGCGAGGCGTCAACCTGTTGGGCATCGACAGCGTGCAGACGCCGATCCACGCCCGGTGCGCGATGTGGGAGCGGATCGGCGGCGACCTGCGTCCGGCCTGGCTGCACTCGCTCGACACCGAGGTGATCGGACTCGACGAGCTGCCGCCCCAGCTCGATCGGATCCTCGCCGGCAACATGCGCGGCCGCGTCGTGGTGGATCCCACGCGCTGACTCCCGGGGCGGTCCGCGTCAAGCTTCGAGGAAGCGACGACGTCGAGATGGCATCGCGCTACCTCGGGGCCGAGCTCGGCAAGTGGTACGCCGACACCAACCCGAGCACCGACGAGTCGGTGGTGGTGGTGCGGCTCACATGCGAGTCGTGGATCACCATGGACTTCGCCAAGCTGATGGCCTGATTCAGCTTCGCTGACCACGCTCGCCTGGCCACGCTCGCCGGCCACCGAGGTGTTCAATGGGTTCTGGCGGGCTGGAGCGGCAGCGCCAGTCGTAACTGGTGGGCGAACCTGACGCGATCGTGCGATCAGCTCCGTTTGACCGCACTGCGAGACGGGCCCACCGCGCGCCGTCGATCTCGCTAGGTTCTTACCGTTGCAGGACACAAGATGTGCTGTACATCGGCGCTTTTGCGTGGTACGAACGCTCCCTGGGGAAACATATTTGAACGGGGGAGTTCATGCAACGCAAGAGGATTGCGGCGGCGTCCGGTATCGCGGTGTTGTCGGTTTTGTTCGTGTCCACTGCTCACCAGGCCAACGCGGCCAGGGGTGGCAAGTGCGTCGGACAGACGGCAACCATCGTCGGCAGCGGCAACATCGTCGGCACGCCAGGAGACGATGTGATCGTGGCTACCGGACCGTCGGTCATCGACGGCGGTGGCGGCAACGACACCATCTGTGGCTCGGGGGGTAACGACTTCATCTCCGGTGGCGACGGCAACGACACCATCAACGGTGGCAACGGTAACGACACCATCTCCGGTGGCAACGGCGACGACACCATCAACGGCAACAACGGCAACGATGTCGTCGACGGCGGTGGCGGCAACGACACGCTCAACGGCAACAACGGCAACGACACCATGAACGGTGGTGCGGGTACCGACGTCGAGAACGGTGGCAACGGCAACGACACCATGAATGGTGACGACGGCGCCGACACGATGAGTGGTGGCAACGGCTCCGACACCATGAACGGTGGGGCTGGCACCGATGGCATGAGCGGTGGCAACGGCAACGACTCGATGAATGGCGGCGACGACAACGACGTCATGGATGGCGGCAACGGCAAGGACGCCCTCAGCGGTGGCACCGGCGACGACATCGAGGTCGGTGGCAACGGCAACGACACCATCAACGGTGACGACGGCAACGACGCCCTCAGCGGTCAGAACGGCAACGACACCGAGAACGGTGGCACCGGCGATGACCTCATGGACGGCGGCAGCGGCAACGACACCTTGAATGGTGACGACGGCAACGACACCATCAACGGTGACGACGGCAACGACACTCTGAACGGTGGCAACGGCGACGACTCCGTCAACGGTGGCAACGGTACGGACGCCGAAGACGGCGGCAGCGGCACCAACAACGTTGTCCCGTGAGCACCTGCTCGTGATGGGGTGACCCGAGGGTTCACCCCATCATGGGCGCGCTTCGGCAGCGCTGATTGAGCGCGTCCCGGCGATGAACCTGCCCGACAAGCCCGATGGCCCTGGCGCAGCGATGATGATCTCCGCAGGCATCGGCATCTTTGTCCTCGGGTTCCTCACCGTGCTCGCCGTAGCCTCG
>JAYVMH010000295.1:0-5709 GCA_043759015.1 Actinomycetota bacterium | reverse complement strand
CCTGCTGGTAGGCCTCGCCACGGGCGAGGTTGCGCAGGAACGCGCGCTGGCTGACGCGGCGTGCCCGTTCGCCGATGGTGGTGTAGAGCAGCGACCAGTCCACGCTGAGGCCGAGCCGACGGAACAGCTCCTCGAAGACCTGCTCGTCGAGGTGGGTGACCTCGCGGCACAGCTCGATGAAGTTCGGCCGGCTGACGGGGACGGCGCGATGGTCCTTGGGCACGTCGCCATGGAACGGCGCGCTGAACGCCGGATCGTGCGGCAGCGAGGGGTCGCATCGCACACCGGTGACGTTCTGGACGCGCCGTTCGGTGGCAAGACCGTTGTCGTCCCACCCGATGGGGTAGAAGACGGCCTTGCCGCGCATGCGCTGGAAGCGGGCGATCGTGTCGGTGTGGGTGTAGCTGAACACGTGGCCGATGTGGAGCGAACCGCTGACCGTGGGCGGCGGCGTGTCGATGGCGAATACGCGATCGCGGCCCGCGGAACGGTCGAAGCGGTAGGAGCCGTCGGCTTCCCACTGCTGCATCCAGCGTGTCTCGATGCCGTCGAGCGACGGCTTGTCAGGGATGTTCGCCATGGTTTTCCAGGCTACCGAAACACCCTCGTCCGTCCGCGGGCAGTTCTCGTAGGCTGTCGACCCATGCTGCGCTTGTTCGACACCGCCACCCGGGAGGTACGTGAGCTCGCCCTGCGCGAGCCCGGCACGGTGAGCATCTACCTGTGTGGCCCCACGGTCTACGGTCCGCCGCACCTCGGTCACGGCCGGGCCACGCTCGTGTACGACGTGCTGCGCCGGTACCTGGAATGGTCGGGTCTCACCGTGCGCCTGGCCAGCAACATCACCGACATCGACGACAGCATCATCAATCGCGCCAACCGCGAGAACCGGCCGTGGCAGGAGATCACCCACAAGTGCGAAGCCGTCTGGTTCGAGGCGATGGGCAAGCTCGGTGTAGCCCGACCCACCGACGTGCCCCGCGCCACCGAGTACGTCGCGGAGATGGTCACGATGATCGGTCAGCTCGTCGAGATCGGCCGCGCCTACACCACCGACGACGGCGTCTACCTGAGCGTCGAGACGGTGGAAGACTACGGGCTCCTCGCCAACCAGCGGCTCACCGACATGCTCGAAGGCGGTGGCGATCGCGAGGTGTACGGCGCAGAGAACAAGCGCCACCCGGCCGACTTCGCGCTGTGGAAGCTCGCCAAGCCCGGCGAACCCTCATGGCCGTCGCCGTGGGGCGACGGCCGCCCGGGGTGGCACAGCGAGTGCGTCGTGATGAGCCTCGATCTCCTCGGCGAGGGGTTCGACCTCCACTGCGGCGGCATGGACCTCAAGTTCCCGCACCACGAGAACGAGCGGGCCCAGGCCGTCGCGCTGGGCAAGCGCTTCGCCAACCACTGGATGCACAACGGGTTCGTGGTGGACGCCGAGGGCGAGAAGATGTCCAAGAGCCTGGGCAACGTCGCGAACCTGCTCGACCTGATGGAGCACTACGACCCGCGTGCGTACCGGATGCTGCTGCTGCAGGCCCACTATCGCGGGCCCGTGTCCGTGGGGCAGGACAACATCGGCGCCTCGGTGAAGGTCCTTGCCGGCTTCGACTCGTTCGCCGCGCGCACGGCCGGCGTGCCCGTTGCCGCTCCGGATGCAGGGGTGCTCACTCGGTTCCGCGAGCGGATGGACGACGACCTCGACACGCCGGGCGCCACCGCCATCCTGTTCGACACGGTCCGCCGAGCAAACGCCGCGCTCGACGCCGGGTCGGCCGATGCCGGCTCGCTCGTGGCTGCCGTCCATCAGATCTGCATCGCGTTCGGGTTGGTGCTCAACGCGGGCGGCGAGGTGCCGGCCGAGGTGGCCGCCAAGGCCGCGGTGCTCGACGCCGCCCGTGCCGCCAAGGACTTCGCCGCGGCCGACGCCCTGCGCGCCACGCTGCAGGCCGACGGCTGGACCGTCGAGACCACCAAGGACGGCACCAAGCTCCGCCGCTGACCGGTTGCCGCGCCCACGACCGGCCCTGCGTGGTGTCCGGTTTCCGCACCCACGGGCGCGAGATTGCGGCTTGATGTCAGGCGGTCAACGCAAGTGGGCGCGGCGACCGGACCGGCGCCGACAGACCTGTCCGGGTTCCGCACCCGACCAGATCGTGGGGTGAGTGGGCGCGCGGGAGGGGCTGTATCCGGTAGAACAGGTGATCGTGTCAGACCGAGCGTCGAAGGGTGAGCGAACGCCAGTGCCCAAGGGGTACTGGACCATCTGGTCCACGGTGGCGCTCGACCTCGTGGGTTTCGGCATCATCGTGCCGATCCTGGGCCGATATGCGGTGCGATACGGCGCGTCCGGGCTCACCGTCGGCTTCCTGTTCGCCAGCTTCTCGCTGGCCCAGTTCATCTGCGCACCACTGCTCGGCAGGCTCAGCGACCGCATCGGCCGCAAGCCGGTGATCGTGATCTCCCTCATCGGCACCGCGATCGGCAGCTTCGTCACCGGGGCCGCGGGAGCGCTTTGGGTGCTGTTCGCCGGCCGCATCATCGACGGTGGCTCCGGCGCCAGCCTCGCCGTGGCGCAAGCTGCGGTGGGCGACATGGCCACGCCCGCGGAACGCCCGCGGCTGATCGGCCTGCTCGGTGCCGCGTTCGGCATCGGGTTCGTGTTCGGTCCCGCGCTCGGTGGGTTGGCCGCGCTCGGCGGTCCACACGTGCCGTTCTACGTCGCCGGCGTCCTCGCGACCATCAATGCGGTCGCCGCCATCATCCGTGTACCGGAGACGAAGGCGCCGAGTGCGCCCGGCCGCGCTCGCGTTCGGGGCGCGCGCAACGCGTTGTCGCCGGTGCTGCGCCGACTCGCACTGATCGGGTTCGTCACCACGGTGGCGTTCACCGCCTTCGAGAGCACGTTCGCGCTGCTCGGCGATCGCCGGTTCGGGCTCACCGAGGCGAGTACCGCGGCCGTGTTCCTCGGGGTCGGGCTGGTGCTCGTCGCGGTGCAGGGCGGCGCCTACGGCCGGCTGGTCGAGCGCTACGGCGTCCACTCGTTGTACGTCGGCGGGGTCGCGTTGCTCGTCGGAGGGCTCGCGCTCACCAGCGTCGCGGTCGTGTGGCCGGTGCTGATCGGGGCGTTGTTCCTCCTGTCGGTCGGGCAGGGAGTCGCGTCGCCCTCGATCACGTCGCTCGTCACCGAGTACGCGCCTGCGGAGCACCGCGGCGAGGCGCTCGGGTACCAGCAGTCGTCGGCGTCGATCGGTCGCATCGTGGGGCCGCCCGCGGCGGGGTGGATGTTCGACCACGTCGGCATCTGGAGCCCCTACGCAGCAGCGGCCGGTCTGTGTGCGGTCGCCGTCGCGCTGCTGGTCGGCTGGGGAATGCATCATGCGGTGACCGCTGCGGCGCAGTGAGCCTCTGCGAGACTCGCGCACTGTGACGAAGGTGGAGCCGCGGCCGCGACCTGCGATGGGGTACCAGCCCAGCCTCGACGGCGTACGGGCGATGTCGGTGATCGCCGTCATCTTGTACCACGCAGGGTTCGGGTGGATGCACGGCGGATTCTTCGGTGTCGAGGTGTTCTTCGTCGTGTCGGGGTTCCTCATCACGTCGCTCCTCATCGAGGAACGCGATGGCACCCGCCGGATCGATCTGCTGCAGTTCTGGCACCGCCGCTGGCGACGGCTGCTGCCCGCGCTGTTCACGGTGCTCGTCGCGATCGGTGTGTGGGCCGTGTTCTGGGGCAACGCCGAGCAGCACACGCAACTGCGACACGACTACCCGTGGGGCATCTTCTACCTCGCCAACTGGGGCCAGATCTTCAGCAAGGTCGCCTACTTCAGCGGCACGCCCACGCTGTTCCGCCACCTGTGGAGCCTGGCCGTCGAGGAGCAGTGGTACCTGATCTGGCCGGTGGTGTTCATGGCCATCGCGCGACGCCCATCGGACGACCGCGCTCGCGGCCGCACCCTGATCGGCGTGTCGGTCGCCGTCATGGCGGGGACGGCGATCGCCTACGCCGCCGGTTGGCCGACCCGCTTCTTCAACCCCTTGCGCCTGCAGATGCAGCCGGTGGACACCACGAACTTCCTCTACCTGTCCACCTTCACCCGCTGCAGCGGTCTGTTGCTGGGCGCGGCGATGGCGTTCCTGTGGCGACCGTGGACAGCGCACCGCACCCCACGGGCACACGTTGCCTCGATGCTCGATCGCGTTGCAGCGACCGCAGTTGCCGCGCTCGTCCTGGCATTCGTGTTGGGTCGCGTTGCGAGCGGATCCACGTACCTGTTCGTGCTGCCGATGGTGACGATCTCGTCGGCCGCACTCGTGGCCGTCGTCGTGCACCCGTGGGCAAGTGGGGCGCGGGCGATCTTCGGTTCCCGCCCGATGGTGGAGATCGGCAAGCGCTCCTACGGCCTGTACCTGTGGACGTGGCCGGTCAGCCGGATCTGCAACGCCTACACGGGGTCATGGCCCCGCTTCGCGGCGGCGATGCTGATCGCCGTCCCGATCAGCGAGGTCTGCTACCGGTTCATCGAGACACCGATCCGGCGCGGCGCGCTCGGACGCTTCTGGGCGGCTCGGGAGCGCACCGATTGGCGGTTGATCATCGCCTGCTCGTTGGTGAGCGCCCTCGCGCTCGGCGGAGCGCTGGTTGCGTTCTATCGATCGTCGCAGCCCGCGTTCGACGCGGCCGTCGACACGGGGAACACGGTCGTGTTCGATCCCGGCGTGGCGGCCGGCGCGACGTCGACCCTCCCGACCAGCTCGACACCCAGCTCGACACCCACGACGCCGACCGGATCGGCCGGATCGACGTCGTCGGTCGTGAGCGTCGTCAGCCCCACCGACCTTCCTCGGCGGCTGGTGATCGTCGGTGATTCGATGGCCCATTCGCTGATGGTGAACCTGCCGAAGGGGATCAACAGCACGTTCCTCGCGGCCGACGGTTCGGTGGAGGGCTGCAGCGTGTACGACAGCGGCAGGGCCGTCTCGACGCGTCCGTACTCGAGGTCCTTCAACTCGTGCGTGGGTTGGGACACCAAGTGGGGGACCGCGGCGAAGAGCTCGAGCGCGCAACTGGCCCTGGTGGTGCTCGGCGCCTGGGACGTGTTCGACGTGACGTCGGGCAGCAACACGCTCGCGTTCGCCAGCACGGGCAACGACCAGCGGTTCACCACCGGCCTGCAGAAGGGGATCGATGCGCTCACCGCCAACGGCGCCAAGGTCGCGTTGTTGGAGGTGGCGTGCATGCGGCCCAAGGACGTCAAGGGGGCGGGCGTCCCGGCGCTCCCCGAGCGTGGCGACGATCAGCGAGTGGGGCACCTCAACGACCTCCTCAAGCGGGTGGCCGCCAAGAACAAGGCGACGACGACGTTCGTGACCGGTCCTCCCGAGTACTGCAACGACCCGACGATCGCGACGAACCTCGCCTACCGATGGGACGGCGTGCACCCGTTCAAGCCCGGTGCGAAGTTGACGATGGAAGCGATCACGCAGCAGTTGTTGTCGATCCCGATCGGGTAGTGGAGCGGTCGGCCTCAGGCGCGGTGGTCCGCCGCGCAGGCGGCGCCCCCACACACGTCGACGAGCGTGTCCTCGAAGAGGAACTTCGCCTTCTGCGTGCGAACGTCGGGGTCCGCGCGCGGGTCCTCGTGTGCGTCGTCGCCCGTACGTGGGGCCAGGTTGTCGATCGGCATCGGTGCCATGCCCGAGTCCCAG
>JAYVMH010000294.1:0-5758 GCA_043759015.1 Actinomycetota bacterium | reverse complement strand
CGTCGGATCCGCTGGTCTCGATGACCCTGACCAACTCGTCGCCCTCACGCAGGTTGAGTGCGATCAGACCGTCGCGGCGGCCGTTGTCGTACTCGTTGAACGACGTCTTCTTCACCACGCCCTGGCGGGTGGCGAAGAACAGGTAGCGCTCGGCAGCGAAGTCGCGGGTGTCGATAATCGCCTGGATGGTCTCGCCCGCCTGCAACGGCAACAGGTTCACGATCGGCATGCCCTTGGCAGTGCGCTCGCGCTCAGGGACCTCCAACGCTCGGAGGCGATAGACGCGACCACGGTTGCTGAAGAAGAGCAAGAACGCGTGCGCCGTCGTGAAGTTCACGTGGAGGACGATGTCGTCGCTCTTCAGCTTCGCCCCGCTCACGCCACGGCCACCGCGACCCTGGGTCTTGAACGACACCGCCGGCACCGCCTTCACGTACTGGGCCTCGGTCATCACGATGACGAGCTCTTTGTCGTCGGTGAGATCTTCGATGCTCATCTCGCCGGCATCGAAGCCGATCTTGCACACGCGAGGGGTGGCGAACTCCTGGCGGATCGCGCTCATCTCCGACTTGATCACCCCGCGCAGCTTCTCGGGTGAATCGAGGATGCTCTGCAGCTCGACGATCCGCGCTCGGATGTCGTCGAGCTCGGTCTGCAGATCGATGCGGCTGAGCCGGGTGAGCTGCGACAGGCGCATCTCGAGGATGTCGGTCGCCTGGATCTCGCTGAACTCGAACGGCGCGGCCATCAGGCCGACCTTGGCGGCGGGCGCATCGTCGCTCGCGCGGATGAGGGCGATGATCGCATCGATCACATCGAGCGCCTTGATGCGGCCCTCGAGGATGTGCTCGCGGCGCTTCGCCTTGTCCAGCCGGTACTGCGTGCGGCGGGTGACGACGTCGACCTGGTGCTCGACGTAGCCCTTCAGTGCCTGAACGAGGTTGAGCGTGCGCGGCACGCCGTGCACCAGCGCCACCATGTTCACCGGGAAGCTGCTCTGCAGCTGGGTGAGCTTGAACAGGTTGTTGAGCACCACGTTGGCGTTCGCGTCGCGCTTGAGCGTGATGATCAGGTTCGTCTTGGCGGCAGCCGAGCCGTCGTTCACGTCGGCGATGCCGTCGAGATCGCCGGCGTCGACCAGCTCCTTGATGCGAGCGGTGATCGCGTTGCAGCTCGCCTGGTACGGCAGCTCGGTGACGATGATCTGCATCTGGCCGCGTCGGCCTTCTTCGATCGTCGCCGTGGCGCGCATCTTGATGCTGCCGCGACCCGTTCGGTAGGCGTCCATGATTCCCGCGCGGCCGAGGATGCTGCCGCCGGTGGGGAAGTCGGGGCCCTTCACGAACTGCATCAGGTCGTCGGGGGTGGCCTCAGGGTGGTCGATGAGGTGGATCGTCGCGTCGATGACCTCACCGAGGTTGTGTGGCGGGATGCTGGTGGCCATGCCGACCGCGATGCCCTGGCTGCCGTTGACGAGCAGGTTCGGGAACCGGGCCGGCAGCACGACGGGCTCTTCGGTGGTGTTGTCGTAGTTGGCCTGCATGTCGACGGTTTCCTCGTCGATGTCGGCCAACATCTGCATCGCCAGCGGGTGCAGGCGGCATTCGGTGTAGCGCTCGGCGGCGGCACCGAAGTCGGGAGAACCGAGGTTACCGTGGAAGTCGATCAGCGGGTGGCGAAGGCTGAACGGTTGGGCCATGCGGACCAGCGCGTCGTAGATGGCCGAGTTGCCGTGCGGGTGGTACTTCGCCATCGTGTCGCCCGTGACCCGGGCCGACTTCACATGGGCGCGGTTGGGCCGGAAGCCCTGCTGATCCATGTCCCAGATGATGCGGCGGTGCACGGGCTTGAGGCCGTCGCGCACGTCGGGCAACGCGCGGGACATGATGACCGACATGGCGTAGTCGATGAAGCTGCGCTCCATCTCGTCTTGCAGTTGGATCGGTTGGATGTCGTCGCCAGGCCCGTTCCCGTCTGCCGCGGTGTCGTTGTTCGGCGTGTCGCTCATCAGAAGTCCAGGTTTCGTACATCGCGGGCGTTGGTGGTGATGAAGGCCTTGCGGCTCTCGACGTCGTCACCCATCAGCACGCTGGTGATCTCGTCGGCAACTGCCGCTTCCTCCACCGTGATCTGCAGCAGGGTGCGGGAGCTGGCATCCATGGTGGTGGGCTTGAGCTCCTCCCAGTCCATCTCGCCGAGGCCCTTCAACCGGTTGAAGTCGTTCTTGTGGTTCGGATGCGCCTCCAGGAACCGCAACTTCGCGTGCTCGTCCTTCAGGTAGATCTTCTCCTTGCCCACGAGCGTGGAGAACAGTGGCGGTTGGGCGATGTACACGTAGCCCGCCTCGACGAGACCGCGCATCTGGCGGAAGAAGAACGTGAGCAGCAGCGTGCGGATGTGGCTGCCGTCCACATCGGCGTCGCACAGCGCGATGACCTTGTGGTAGCGGGCTTTGGACACGTCGAACTCGTCGCCGACGCCGCCACCGATCGCGGTGATGAGCGCCTGGATCTCGTTGTTCTTCAACATCTTGTCCAGCCGGGCGCGCTCGACGTTGAGGATCTTGCCGCGGATGGGCAGCAGGGCCTGCGTGCGCGGGTTGCGGGCATTGAGCGCCGAACCACCGGCGGAGTCGCCCTCCACGATGAACAGTTCGCTCTCCTCGGGGTTCCCGCTGGAGCAGTCCTTCAACTTCTCTGGCATGCCGGCGCCGCCGAGTGCGGTCTTGCGCCGAATTGCGTTGCGCGCGTTCTTCGCCGCGACACGGGCCTGCGCTGCCGACTGCGCCTTCCTCACCACCCGGTTCGCTTCCGCCGGGTTCTCCTCCAGCCACTCTGCGAGCTTCTCGTTCGTCGCCTTCTGCACGAAGCTGCGCATGGGCACGTTGCCGAGCTTGGCCTTGGTCTGCCCTTCGAACTGCGGGTCGCGCAACTTCACCGCGATGATCGCCGTGATGCCCTCGCGGATGTCTTCGCCGAGCAGGTTGTCGTCTTTCTCCTTCAACAGGTTCTTGTTGCGCGCGTACTTGTTGACCACGCTGGTGAGCGCCGTCTTGAAGCCCTCCACGTGCATGCCACCCTCGATGGTGCTGATGCCGTTGGCGTAGCCGTGGATGCCTTCGTGGTAGCCGGCGTTCCACTGGAGCGCGATGTCCAGCGTCTGGCCGCCTTCGTCGTCCTCGTCCTCGAAATGGGCCACCTTGCTGAACAACGCCTCCTTGGACGCGTTGAGGTGCTTCACGAAGTCGGTGATACCGCCCTTGTACTGGAACGTGACCTGCTGGTACCTCTCGGGCCGTTCGTCGTGGAACACGATCTCGAGGCCACGGTTGAGGAACGCCATCGTCTGCAGGCGCTCGAGCACGGTGCGGGCCACGAACTCCGTGCCCTCGGAGGCGAAGATGACGGGATCCGGCCAGAACGTGACGGTGGTGCCGGCCGCACGACCACGCGCCGGGGTGGGGCCGACCTCGAAGAGCTTGCCCTGCGGCTTGCCGCCCTTGGCGTACTCCTGCTGGTAGCGGCGACCCTCCTTGTCGATCTCGATGAACAGGCGCTCGGACAGTGCGTTGACGACGGACACGCCGACGCCGTGGAGACCGCCGGAGACCTTGTAGCCGTTGCCGCCGAACTTGCCGCCGGCGTGCAGCACCGTGAGCACCACCTCGGTCGCGCTCTTGCCCTTGTGCGGGCCGGACGGGTACGGGTCGACAGGAATGCCGCGTCCGTTGTCGTCCACCCGGCAGCCACCGTCTGCCTGGAGCGTCACCACGATTTGGGTGCAGAACCCCGCCATCGCTTCGTCGACGGCGTTGTCCACGACCTCCCAGATGAGGTGGTGCAGACCCGACAGGCCGGTGGATCCGATGTACATGCCGGGCCGCTTGCGGACGGGGTCGAGGCCCTCCAGGACCTGAATGTCCTTCGCGCCGTAGTCGGCACTTGGTTGCTTGGCGTCAGAAGCCACACACACCTCGTCTTTTCGGTCGAATTCCTGGTCGATCGTGGGGCGGGCCGGTTTCGGAAAAACAGACCTTGACCTGGTGATCGACAAAGTGTTTCAGGGGCGACAGATGGCACCGACTCTTCCGTCGAAATGCCTCGTCACGAACACCCTTCAGCCTACCCGGGGGGTGTCACAAAAAGGGGGAGGGCAACCCCTCGAAAAGCCCTATTTCCGGGGCTCAGCGACGGCGCGCGACACGCACGTCGATGCGTTCGACCGTAGCGCCCGCAACCTCTGCCAGACGGGTCCGCAGGGTGGCCTCCAGGAACTTCAACTGGGTGGCCCAGGCGGGGTCGTCGACCTCGACGACGAGCGTCGTCCCGTCGAGGCGAACAGGTTGCACGTGGGAGGCGACGGCGGGGCCGACCGCCTCGTCCCAACGACCGAACAGGCCCCCGATCGTGCTGGCGGCGGGTTGCCGACACCCCTCGGTGTCCGGGCGTAGCGAACGCATCACCTCGTGCAGGCTGTCGCCCAGGCGCATCGGTTCGTCGCGGCTCGTCACGGTGCCATCATGCCGGGTCGCACGCAGAAGCCTGCACCGCACCGGCCGCGATCCGCACGATCGCGTCGGGATGTGCGGCGTCGGGCAGCACGCCGGCCGTCGTGAGCACCACCTGCCCCTGCGGGAGGTGGTGCAGGAGCGCTGCCGACCGCTGCGGGTCGAGCTCGCTCAGCACGTCGTCGAGCACGAGCACAGGCGTGCTCCCGGCCTTCTCGGCCACCATGCGATGTGCCGCCAGTCGCAACGCGAGGGCCATCGTGCGCTGCTCCCCCTGGGAGGCGTGGGTTCGAGCCGGAAGTCCGCCGATGGACAGCTCGAGATCGTCGCGATGGGGGCCGACCGAGCTGACACCGCGGCGCACGTCGTCGGCCCGCGCGTCGGCGAGCGCGGGACCCAGCCCGCGCTGCCGCCACGCCGGCTCGTAGCGCAGCTCTACGGCCGACGGTCGGTCGGCGAGTTGCTCGTAGGCCTCCTGCACCATCGGGGTCAGACGCGCCACCAGCACCGCTCGGGCGTGGCCGAACTGGTCGCCGACCTGGGTGAACTTCGCGTCCCACACATCCAGCGTCAGTTCCGTCTCCGGGTTCGCCCGCCCGCCCGCCTGCTTGAGCAGCACGTTGCGCTGCTTGAGGATCCGGTCCAGCTCCAGGCGCATCGCGTCGTACTTCAGCGCCAACGACACGAGCGTGTCGTCGAGGAACCGACGCCGCTCCTGCGGCCCGCCCTTGAGGAGCGCAAGGTCGTCGGGGGAGAACACCGTCACCCGCATCACGCCGAGCAGATCGCGAGAACGACCGAGGCGCTGTCGGTTCACCTGCACTCGATTGCGGCCATGACGCGAGAGCTCGAGCTCGACGAGCACCTCCCGCCCGTCGGTGTCGGACACGGTGGCGCGCAGGATCGCCGAGTCGGCACCGACTCGGATCAACGCGTCGGCGGGCGCGCCACGAAAGCTCTCGAGCGACGACAGGTACGCCATCGCCTCGGCAAGGTTCGTCTTGCCCTGGCCGTTGAGCCCGACGACGGCGGTGATGCCGGGGTGGAACTCGAAGCTGGCCTCGCGGTAGTTGCGGAAGTCGACGAGCTCGAGGCGGGTGACGATCATTCGCGGAGCCCCACGGCGTCGGCGCGCCAGAAGGCATCCGGGTAGACGAGTGCGCCACGCAGCGACGGGTCGTAGGAGGGGAACGGAAAGGCCATGAACGCCTCGTCGGGGATGCGAACCGACGGCGGCGTGAAACCCATCGA